>NZ_JACNAC010000069.1:0-30427 GCF_017349775.1 Pseudomonas sp. GW460-12-10-14-TSB1 | reverse complement strand
TTCAGATTAATCTGACGCAGCCGATAGCCTTGGTACAAAACCTATTAATAGCCCAAGGGAGTTCGCGGCATGTACCGTTGGTTAGCCCAGAGTCTGGGAAATGTGAGCGTCAACCTCAAACTCGGCGTTGGCTTCGGCCTGGTGCTGCTACTGACCCTGCTGATTACTGCGACCGGCTGGATGGGCCTGGGCAACGTGATCGATCGCGGCGACAAGCTGGGCTATATCTCCAGCCTCAACGAGCTGACCAAGGACCTGCGCAACGCGCGCCTGGACTATGAAATGCGCCGTGGCGAACAAGGCCCGGGGCCGGTCAGCGAGTTGCTGACCAAGCTCGACGAAGGCTTGCAAACCGCACGCAAGATGCTGGAAATGCCTGAAAGCATCGCCATGATCGACCAGCAGATCGCCGCCGTCAGCGAGTACAAACTGGCCTTCGCCGACATCACCCGCGCCACCGCCAGCCGCGAAGCCGCCCGCGCCAAACTGGGCGCCACCGCCGATAACGCCGTGGCCCGGGTGGCCGAAGTGGAAAAATCCATGCTGCAAGGCGACAGCCTGGCGCAATTCAACAGTGTCATCGACCTGAGCAAGCTGATCCAGCAGGCGCGCTTCCAGGTCCGTGGCTACACCTACAGCGGCAAGGCCGAGGCCGAACAGCCGGCTCTGGACGCCATCGACAACGCCCTGAACAACCTCGCCAGCCTGCCGGCCAAATTGCCGGACCAACACCTGGCCAACCTGCAACAGGCCACCGACGCCCTCAAGGGCTATCGCTCCGCAGTCAGCGATTTCCGTGACTCCCAGGTGGCCAGTGCCGCCGCCCTCAAACGCATGGCAGCCCAAGGCGATCGCCTGATGGAGGTCAGCAAGCAGCTGACGGCCGCGCAAACCCAGAAACGCGACAGCGACGCCGCCCAGGCCAGAAGCACCCTGGCCATCGTCACCGCCCTGGCCCTGCTGTTCGGCCTGGTCGCAGCCTGGAGCATCACCCGGCAGATCGTCATCCCGCTGCGCCAGACCCTCAAGGTGGTCGAGCGTGTCGCCTCGGGCGATCTCAGCGAGAACCTGCAGGTCGAGCGTCGCGATGAGCTCGGCCAGCTGCAACGGGCCATGCAACGCATGACCCTGAGCCTGCGCGAGCTGATTGGCGGCATCAGCGACGGCGTCACCCAGATTGCCAGCGCCGCCGAGCAGTTGTCGGCGGTGACCGAGCAGACCAGTGCCGGGGTCAACAGCCAGAAAGTCGAGACCGACCAAGTCGCCACCGCCATGAATGAAATGGCCGCCACGGTCCAGGAAGTCGCGCGCAACGCCGAAGAAGCCTCGGAAGCGGCGGTCGCCGCCGACCAGCAGGCCCGCGAAGGCGACAAGGTGGTCGGCGAGGCGATCGCACAGATCGAACGCCTGGCCGCCGAGGTCGGCAACTCCACCGCCGCCATGGGCCATCTGAAGCAGGAAAGCGACAAGATCGGCAGCGTGCTCGACGTGATCAAGTCGGTCGCCCAGCAGACCAACCTGCTGGCCCTCAACGCCGCCATCGAAGCCGCCCGCGCGGGCGAAGCCGGTCGCGGTTTCGCCGTGGTCGCCGACGAGGTGCGCAGCCTGGCGCAGCGCACCCAGAAGTCCACCGAAGAGATCGAGGAGCTGATCGTCGGCCTGCAGAACGGCACCCAGGAAGTGGCCAACATCATGGACAACAGCCGCAACCTGACCGACAGCAGCGTAGAGCTGACCCGCCGTGCCGGTGGCTCGCTGGAAAACATCACCCGCACCGTCTCGGCGATCCAGGCGATGAACCAGCAGATCGCCGCCGCGGCCGAGCAGCAGAGCGCGGTGGCCGAGGAAATCAACAGGAGCGTGCTGAACGTGCGCGACGTGTCCGAGCAGACCTCGGCAGCCAGTGAGGAGACAGCGGCCTCCAGCGTCGAGCTGGCGCGCCTGGGGACCCATCTGCAGACCCTGGTCGGGCGCTTCCGGGTTTGATCCGAGCCGGTTCGGCTTAAAACCAGTGCAATGCAATCGCGGGCAAGCTCCGCTCCCACAGATAAAGGTCATCTGTAGGAGCGAGGCTTGCCCGCGATGGGTTTCAGCCGGTGGAAAACCTACAGGACCTGACGCAGAAACGCCTGGGCCCGCGGGTCTTGGGGCGCATCGAAGAACGCCGCCGGCGAGGCGTCTTCCAGCAGTTTGCCGTGGTCGAAGAACAGCACCCGATCCGCCACTTCCCGGGCGAAGCCCATTTCGTGGGTCACACAGACCATGGTCATGCCTTCCAGGGCCAGGGTCTTCATCACGTCCAGCACTTCGCCGACCATTTCCGGGTCCAGCGCCGAGGTCGGCTCGTCGAACAGCATGACCTTGGGTTCCATGGCCAGCGCCCGGGCGATCGCCACGCGCTGCTGCTGGCCGCCGGAGAGCCGCGATGGGAACTCGTTGGCCTTCTGTGCGATACCGACCTTCTCCAGCAACGCCAGGGCCTTGGCCTCGCGCTCCTGCTTGCCGCGCTTGCGCACCACCTTCTGCGCCAGGCAGAGGTTTTCCAGCACGGTCATGTGCGGGAACAGGTTGAAATGCTGGAACACCATGCCGACTTCGCGGCGATAGGCATTCACATCGGTCTTCGGATCGGCCAGTTGCAGGCCGTCGATGCTCACCGAGCCGGAATCAAACTGTTCCAGGCCGTTGAGACAACGCAGGAAGGTCGACTTGCCGGAGCCGGACGGGCCGATCACCACCAGCACTTCACCCTTGGCCACCTTGGTGGTGACGTTATCCACCGCGCGGACCACCTGACCCCGGGTGTCGAAGACTTTTACCAGATCGCGGACTTCAATCACTTTGCGCGAGCCTCCGCTCAAGCCGGCTGGCCATCTTCGACAGCGGCAGGTTGATCAACAGGTACAGGGCCGCCACGCAGAACAGGATCTCGAACGGCGAGAACGAGGTGGTGATGACTTCACGCCCGCTCTTGAGCAGTTCGGTGATGGCGATCACCGACACCAGCGAGGTGTCTTTCACCAGGCTGATGAACTGCCCGGCCAGCGGTGGCAGCACGCGCTTGAAAGCCTGCGGCAACACCACATGGCGCATCGACTGGCTGGCGTTCAGGCCCAGGGAGCGGGCCGCCTCATTCTGGCCACGGGCGATCGACTGCACGCCGGCGCGGACGATTTCCGCCACATAGGCACCGGTGAACAGCGACAACGCGGCGATCCCGGCGAACTCGCGGGACAGGTTCAGCACCGTGCCGATGAAGAAATAGAAAATGAAGATCTGCACCAGCAGCGGCGTGCCGCGCACCAGTTCGACGTAGAGGGTCGACAGGTCCCGCAGGGTCGGGTTGTTCGACAGCCGGCACAGCCCCGTCGCCAAGCCGATGAACAGACCCAACACCCCGGACACCACCGACAGCCACAAGGTGGTCCACAGCCCCAACAGCAGCGGCCCGGCCGCCCAGTGACGGGTCACGCCGATCACATCGCCTTCGGCCACATCGTCGCCACGGGCAACTTGCAGGCTGTTTTCGTCGACCGTCAGCAGTTGCTCGTCGCCCGCGTCGTTGCGCAGCGTGACTTCGGCCTTGCCGCCTTTGCGCACCAGCTCGCTGACGGTGGAGATGTCCGCCGCCCGCTGCGACTCCTCGGCCTGGTAGGCGAAGTACTGCGGTACGCGGTTCCAGCGCCATTCGTAGGACATCAGCGAGGTGGCGTAGTACAGCGCGCCGGCCAGGCCGATCAGCACCAGCACGGTCAGTACGTGCCAGGGCCATTGGGCTTTTTTATGTTTGATCACTTTGCAGGTTCCAGCTGTTTGCAGCGGGGAGGTTCGGTATTGCCGATCAGGACGCCATCGCGAGCCGGCTCGCTCCTACAGGGATTGCGTGAATCCGTAGGAGCGAGGCGTGCCCGCGAATGGGGCGACTCGGTCTGTCTGACCGAGTGTTATTCCATGTCCTTGAGCCACTCGGTGCTCTTGAACCACTTGTCATGGATACGATCGTAGGTGCCGTCTTCGTGGATCTGGTGCAGGAAGTTGTTGATGAAGTTGAGGCTGTCGTAGTCACCCTTCTTCAGGCCGAATGCCAGGGGCTCGTAGGTGAACGGCTTGTCGAGGAACGTAAGCTTGCCGTTGCCGACCTTGCTCAGCGCCACCACGTTGTACGGGGCGTCGTAGATGAAGGCGTCGGCCTTGCCGTTGACCACGTCGAGCACGGCTTCCTGCTCGTTGTCGTAGCCGTGGTACTTGGCCTTGGCGATCAGCTTCTTGGCAACCATTTCACCGGTAGTGCCCAGCTTGGAGGTGATGCGGTAGTCGGCGGTGTTCAGGTCTTTATAGGACTTGATGGTGCCTTCCAGCTCCTTGCGGATCAGCAGGGTCTGGCCGACCACGATGAAGGGTTCGCTGAAGTTCAGGCGCAGGTTGCGTTCCTGGGTCAGGGTCATGCCGCTGCCGATCATGTCGAACTTGTCGGTCAGCAGGGCCGGGATGATGCCGTCGTAGCCGGTGGAAACCAGCTCCAGCTTGACGCCCATGGCCTTGGTCATGGCCTTGAGGATATCGACCTCGAAACCGATGATCTCGCCGCGCTTGTTGGTCATCTCGAACGGCATGTAGGTCGGGTCCATGCCGACTTTCAGCGTGCCGCGCTTGACCGCATCATCGATGGCGCCAGCCTGGGCTGCATTGACCGCCACCATTGCCGTGACGCCGAGCAGCAGCATCGAGAGATACTTCTTCATCTTCAAGTCCCCTGAACCCATTTTATTGTGAGGCGAACCCGCGACAGGTTTTCCCTGGAAAACCGACGGATACGGGCACCAGGAATGCCCGCTCGCAGCAATTCGGGGTGCGATGCTAACTCACCCGTCCGTTTGCACAAGGGTTTGACCAGGATTTGTTGTTACAGAGGGGACGACAAAAGCGGATGCCACAAACTACAACGCCCTTGAGAGTGCTCTCAAGGGCGTTGTCATCAGGCCGGTTGGGCGATTGCCGTTTGCGGTCGCAACGGCAACAACGGTGCATGAGGATCTTCATCCACCGATTGCCGCCAGGCACTCAGCCAGTCGGCATGGCCTTCGCTCCAGACCTGCTCGTGCAGGCGGGCCAGGGCCACCGGGTCGCTCAGCAGCGCCAGGCGCTCGCCGTTGTTCAGCGCCGCCGGCCCCACTTTCAGGGCGTGACGGACACGTTCGACACGCAGCCACTCGATCGGCTCGGCCAGGCCGTGGCGGGACGTCGCCAGGGCACAGGCCAAGGCGTTCTGCTGCGGATCGACCACCGCCCGGATGAAACCGTCGTTCAGTGCGTGCCAACGGTTTTCATGGGTGTACTGGTCGGTGGACAGCAGCTCCTGTGGCGGCGCGTATTCCTCGGGGATCAGGAACAGGCTTTCGTCACGGGACTTCAGGCCCAGGCCGACGCGACTGGAAATCACCGATACCGGGATCGACAGCATCAGCGAACCGACGATCGGCACCAGCCACCAGAGGAAGCTCGGGTTCAGCCAGATCACCAGCAGTGCCCAGAAGAAGCCCAGCAGGGTCTGCGGACCATGACGGCGTACCGCTTCGCTCCACGGCGTGGAATCGTCGTCACGTTGTGGCGAGTTCCAGGTCGCGGCCCAGCCAAGGAACGCGGCCAGTACGAAACGGGTGTGGAAGATCATCCGTACCGGCGCCAGCAGCATGGAGAACAGCATCTCCAACAGCATCGACAGGGTTACCTTGAACTTGCCGCCGAACTCTTTCGCGCCCTTGGCCCAGATCAGGATGATGCTCAACAGCTTCGGCAGGAACAGCAGCACGATAGTGGTCGAGAACAGCGCGATCGCCTTGTCCGGATGCCATTGCGGCCACAGCGGATACAGCTGGCGCGGCTCCAGGAAGTACTGCGGCTCCATCAGGGTGTTGACCGCCAGCAGGGCCGTCGACAACACCAGGAAGAAGAACCACAAAGGCGCCGACAGGTAGGACATCACCCCGGTGAGGAACACCGCACGGTGCACCGGGTGCATGCCCTTGACCAGGAACAGGCGGAAGTTCATCAGGTTGCCGTGGCACCAGCGACGGTCACGCTTGAGCTCGTCCAGCAGGTTCGGCGGCAGCTCTTCGTAGCTGCCCGGCAGGTCGTAGGCAATCCACACGCCCCAGCCGGCGCGACGCATCAGCGCCGCTTCGACGAAGTCGTGGGACAGGATCGCACCGGCGAAGGCGCCTTTACCGGGCAACGGCGCCAGGGCGCAGTGCTCGATGAACGGCTTCATGCGGATGATCGCGTTGTGGCCCCAGTAGTGGGATTCGCCCAGTTGCCAGAAGTGCAGGCCGGCGGTGAACAGCGGGCCGTAGACGCGGGTAGCGAACTGCTGCATGCGCGCATACAGGGTGTCCATGCCCGAGGCTTTCGGCGCGGTCTGGATAATGCCCGCGTCCGGCGTGGCTTCCATCAGGCGCACCAGGCTGGTCAGGCATTCGCCGCTCATCACGCTGTCGGCGTCGAGCACCACCATGTACTTGTAGTCGCCGCCCCAACGACGGCAGAAGTCGTCGAGGTTACCGCTCTTGCGTTTCACCCGACGGCGACGGCGGCGATAGAAGATCTTGCCGAAACCCTTGGTTTCGCGGCAGACGTCCAGCCAGGCCTGCTGCTCGGCCACGCAGATGTCGGTGTCGTTACTGTCGCTGAGCACGAAGAAGTCGAAGCGGTCCAGGTCACCGGTGGCCGCGACCGACTCGAAGGTCGCCCGCAGGCCGGCGAATACCCGCGGCACGTCTTCGTTGCAGATCGGCATCACCAGCGCGGTGCGCGCGTCTTGCGGAATCGGCTCGTTGCCGGCGCTCTTGCCGGAAATGCGGTATTTGTCATGTCCGGTGAGCAGCTCGAGGAAGCCCATCAGCGCGGTCCAGAAACCGGCCGAGACCCAGCAGAACAGGATGCCAAACATGATCAGGATGCTGGTCTGCAGGGCGTACGGCAGTACCTGGGTGGCGGTCTGCATCAATGGCTGATGCATGACTTCTTCCAGGTCGACGAACGACCAGCCCTGATACGGCATGATGCCTTTCATGTACCAGCCGGCCACTATGGTCTGGCCGAGCATCAGCACCAGCAGGATGTAGCGACGGATCGAGCCCACGGTGCGCCAGCGCGCCGCCGGGAGCACCCGCTCATCCTTCGGCGGTGCCGGCGGGTTGGTGCGCCCGGTCAGGCGCCGCCAGCCACGCACCAGGATATTGGTGCGCCAGGGCTCGGGAACCACCTTGGTCCGCCGGATCGGCGGCGTGGCCTTGAGGCACACGCGACCGCTGGCGTCGAGCGCCAGCATCTCGGCATCGATCAGCTCCTCGGCGGAACTCAGGGTCAGCCGGCGGCCCACCGAGGCCTGGGCGGCATCGGCAGGCGCGTCGAACGTCGCCGACGACAGGCGTTCGTGCAGTTCACTGAAGGACTTGCAGCCCGCGAGTTCCGCGCGCTGCTCATCGGTCATTGGCAGGTGCGCCAGATACTCGGCAAGAGTCTCTGGCTGTACTTGAGAGTTACTCATCGGCAGGCAACTGGTAGCTCCAGGTCTCGGTCAGGACTTGCTCGGTCGGGACAGATTCCGGTGTGGCTGGGGCCGCCTCGGCAGCAGCAGGCTGCTTGGCGTCTTTGTGGTTCTTGGCGTCCTTGGCCGGCTTGGCTTCGGCTTGCTTGGCATCCGCCTCTTTCTTCTCCTGCTGCTTGGCGGCGACTTTGTCGGCCTTGGCAATGGAGGCGCTGGAGGCTGGCGACACGGCCTTGGCCGGCTCGACAGGGGTGGCGTTCTTGACCAGGGCCGCACGCATCTCGGTGGATTTGCTCGGGTCCTTGATCTTCATCCGCAGGGTCAGGCGCCAGCCCTTGGTTTCAGGGTTGTAGCGCACGCTGTTTTCCACCAGCTCGGCGTTGTCGCCGACGCTGACCTGGCTGCGCACCTCGGTGTCTTCCGGCAATGCCGCCAGGGATGGACCTTCGAAGTCCACCAGGTAGGCCACGCTGCCGTCCGGCTGGCGGATCAGGTTGGATTGCTTGACGTCACCGGTGGAACGCAGGGTCTGCTCGACCCAGGAGCTGTCCGGCGAATGCAGGGAAGCTTCGTCCATGGTCCAGTGCAGGCGATAGGCGAAATCGAACGCCTGGCCTGGCTCAGGCTGCTTTTCCGGGCTCCAGAACGCCACGATGTTGTCGTTGGTTTCGTCCGCGGTCGGGATCTCTACCAGGTCGACAGTGCCTTTGCCCCAGTCGCCCTTCGGCTCGATCCAGGCGCTTGGGCGCTTGTCGTAGCGGTCGTCGAGGTCTTCGTAGTGGCTGAAGTCGCGGCCACGCTGCAGCAGGCCGAAACCACGCGGGTTCTCTACCGAGAAGTTGCTCACGGCCAGGTGTTTCGGGTTGTTCAGCGGACGCCAGATCCACTCGCCGTTGCCGGCATGGATCGACAGGCCGCTGGAGTCGTGCAGCTCGCGACGGTAGTTGAGGACTTTCGACGGCTGGTTGGCGCCGAACAGGAACATGCTGGTCAGCGGGGCGATGCCCAGCTTGCCGACCTTGTCACGCAGGAACATCCGGGCCTTGACGTCGACGATGGTGTCGCTGCCCGGACGCAGGGTCAGGCGGTAGGCGCCAGTGGCGCGCGGCGAGTCCAGCAGGGCGAAGATCACCAAGTGCTTGTCGGTCGGCTTGGGTTGCTGGATCCAGAATTCGGTAAAGCGCGGGAATTCCTCACCGGACGGCAATGCAGTGTCGATGGCCAGGCCACGGGCCGACAGACCATAGACGTGACCCTTGCCGACGACGCGGAAGTAGCTCGCGCCGAGCATGGTCATGATTTCGTCCTGCTTGTCCGCCTTGTTGATCGGGTAAAGCACACGGAAGCCCGCATAACCGAGCTGTTCGGTGGCTTTAGGATCGAACTTGAGGTCGCCGAAGTCGAAGCGCGTCGAGTCGTATTTGATTTCTTCGACGGTGTTCGTGGTGATTTCGTTGATTTTCACCGGTGTGTCGAAATGCATGCCCTGATGATAGAAGGACAGCTTGAATGGGGTTTTCTGCTTGGCCCACTCGGCCTTTTCAGGCAGGAAGCGGATTTTCTGATAGTCCGCGAACTTCATCTCACGAAATTCGTTCGGCAGGTTACTGCGCGGAGCCTCGTACTTCTGCCCGGCCAGATCCTTAGCCTTGGCCGATACATCATCCAGATTGAATGCCCAGAGTTGGCCGGCGCTAAGCAGACAAAGCAGCGCAGAGCCCGTCACCAGTGCGTTTCGTAACCGTTTGGCAGACAATTTTGGTGCATTACAGGGACTAACAATCACGAGCAACCCTCGCCGAAAACAGATCAAAAAACCAACGGCCAGCTATCTATATGCCAGGTTGGCGAGCATTGTTCCGACTCCGATGGGGCTAAATGATTCCCCAAACGGTTCCGAACAAGGCTCTACCTAAGTCAAAAACGGACCAACGAACGCTGATCCCCGTAGCGCGCGATTATCTAGTAGCCCGCGTTACAACGCATCAGGGGCGACCAAGTATTTATCGCGAAAAACGCCTATTTTCGGCCGGTTCCGGCCGAAAAAGATGTTTCAAGCACTTTCAGGTCTGTAACAGGAAGGTTACCGGGCCATCATTGACCAGATGGACCTGCATATCCGCCCCGAAGCGCCCTGATGCTACTTTGCCATGCAACTGCTGCGCCTTGCATAGCAGATAGTCAAAAAGTTCTTCGCCGAGGGCCGGCGGCGCCGCTGTGGAAAAGCTCGGGCGCAGGCCGTTCTTGGTGTCCGCGGCCAGGGTGAACTGCGAGACCAGCAGCAAACCGCCGTCCACATCGGCCAGGGACAGGTTCATCTTGCCCTCGGCATCACTGAATACCCGATAGTTAAGCAGCTTGTGCAGCAGTTTGTCGGCACTGGCCCGGGTATCCTCGGGCTCCACCGCTACCAGCACCAGCAAACCCTGATCCACCGCGCCGACGATTTCCCCCGCCACTTCGACCCGCGCGCCGCGTACGCGCTGCAACAGCCCCTTCATGCTTCTTCGGGCGGCAGGTCGAGCAGGCGCCGGGCCATCTGATTGGCGGCGCGCACCAGGGCATCGGTGATGCCCGGTTCGGACGCGGCGTGACCGGCATCGCGGATCACCTGCAATTCACTGTTCGGCCAGGCCTGGTGCAATTCCCAGGCGTTGTCCAGCGGGCAGATCACGTCGTAGCGGCCATGCACGATCACCCCCGGCAGATGGGCAATCTTGCCCATGTCGCGAATCAGCTGGTTCGGCTCGAGGAAGGCATTATTGGTGAAGTAATGGCATTCGATCCGGGCGATCGACAGCGCGCGCTGCGGCTCGGAGAAACGATCGACCACCAGCGGGTTCGGCCGCAGGGTCGCGGTACGCCCTTCCCAGATCGACCAGGCCTTGGCCGCATGCATCTGGGCGATCTGGTCGTTGCCGACGAGACGCTTGTGGAATGCGCTGAGCAGGTCGTCGCGCTCGTCCAGCGGAATAGGCGCCACGTAGTCCTGCCAGTAGTCGGGGAACAGACGGCTGGCGCCTTCCTGGTAGAACCATTCGATTTCCTGCGGACGGCACAGAAAGATCCCACGCAGAATCAGGCCATGGACGCGTTCAGGATGGCTTTGCGCATAGGCCAGGGCCAGGGTCGAACCCCAGGAACCGCCGAACACCACCCATTTTTCGATGCCCAGGTGCAGGCGGATCCGCTCGAGGTCGGCGACCAGGTCCCAGGTGGTGTTGTTTTCCAGGCTGGCGTGCGGGGTGGAGCGCCCGCAACCGCGCTGGTCGAAGGTGATGATGCGGTACAGGTTCGGGTCGAAGTAACGGCGACTCTGGGCATCGCACCCGGCTCCCGGGCCACCGTGGATGAACACCACCGGCAAGCCTTCCGGGGAACCGCTCTCATCGACATACAGGACATGGGGTTCGTCGACAGCCAGATCGTGCCGGGCATAGGGTTTGATCTGCGGGTACAAAGTCTGCATTGCGCGCTCCGTAAGGGGTCGAGGTCATCCCTGGGGGGACTTCAATTATTCTGCCGTCCGGCATCATAAACCCGAATTACGGAATGAGCATGTCCTTGGAAAAAATGCGGTTGTTCCCCCCGGAAAGCCAGGCGCACCTGTAGCCGCTGCCGAAGGCTGCGCTCGACTGCGCAGCAGGCGCAGGATCTTGAGATCGCTGAAGGCCTTCGGCCTTATCGCAGCCTGCGGCAGCGGTTACAGGGTTTGCTGTCGGCTTCAGCGCCCGTAGCGCTGCTGCCCCCAGGCCAGCAGCCCTTGCAGCAGCTGCTTGAGCACCACCTGGGTCGGGGCCGCCAGATCGTCGCGGTAGCGGAACGGCTCGAACTCTTCCATGTAGGTGCTCTGCGCCAGCTCCAGTTGCACGGCATGGATGTTCTCGGCCGGGTTGCCGTAGTGCCGGGTGATATGGCCGCCCTTGAAGCGGCCGTTGAGCACATGGCTGTAGTCGGCGTGACGGGCGCAGATCGCTTCCAGCTGGCTGGCCAGCTCGGCATCGCAGCTGGCGCCATTGAAGGTGCCTAGGTTGAAGTCCGGCAGCTTGCCTTCGAACAAGTGCGGAATCAGCGAGCGGATCGAGTGCGCATCGAACAGCAAGGCATAACCGAACTCGGCCTTCAGCCGCGCCAGCTCCTGCTGCAGGGTGCTGTGATAGGGCGTCCAGACCTTCTCCAGATAAGTGGCCCGCTCTTGCTTCGACGGCTCCAGCCCCTCACGGAACAGCGGCACGCCATCGAACAGCGTGGCCGGGTACAACCCGGTGGTGGCGCCGACATATAAAGGTTTGTCGTCGGACGGGCGATTGAGGTCGATGACGAAACGCGAATATTCGGCGGCCAGGGTGCTGGCGCCCAGCTCCTCGGCGAAGGCATAGAGCTGCGGAATGTGCCAGTCGGTGTCCGGCAGGCTTTGCGCCTCGGGGATCAGCCCGGCCTCGACCGCCGGCGTCAGGCGCAAGCCGGCGTGGGGCATGCTGATCAGCAGCGGCACCCGGCCTTGTTTGAAGTTCAGAACCTTATCCACAACCCTTCTCCTATAAATCCACTTCAACGCCGTGGCGCACGACGCGTTTTTCCAGGTCGCCGCCCAGCCAGTAGGCCAGGTCGGCGGGACGATCGATCTGCCAGGCGACGAAGTCCGCCACCTTGCCGGCCTCCAGCGAACCGTGGGTCCGCTCCATGCCCAGCGCGGTGGCCGCATGCAGGGTCACGCCGGCCAGGGCTTCTTCCGGGGTCATGCGAAAACAGGTGCAGGCCATGTTCAACATCAGGCGCAGGGACAGCGCCGGCGAGGTGCCGGGGTTGAGGTCGCTGGCCACGGCGATCTTCACCCCGTGCTTGCGCAGCGCGTCCATTGGCGGCAGCTGGGTTTCACGCAGGAAATAGAACGCGCCGGGCAACAGCACGGCGACAGTGCCGGCCTCAGCCATGGCGATGGCGTCTTCCTCGGTCATGAACTCCAGGTGGTCGGCCGACAGCGCGTGATAACGCGCCGCCAGGCTGGAGCCATGCAGCGACGACAGCTGCTCGGCGTGCAGCTTCACCGGCAGGCCGAGCTTCTGCGCGGCGATGAACACCCGCTCCACCTGCTCCGGCGAGAACGCCAGGTATTCGCAGAATGCATCCACCGCATCCACCAGGCCCTCGGCGGCCAGGGCCGGGAGCATTTCGGCGCAGATGTGCTCGATGTAGTCATCCGCGCGCTCGGCGTATTCCGGCGGCAAGGCGTGGGCTGCCAGGCAGGTGCTGCGCACGCTGACCGGCAGCTCGGCGCCCAGGCGCCGGACCACCCGCAGGATCTTGCGTTCGCTGGCCAGGTCCAGGCCGTAGCCGGACTTGATCTCGACGCTGGTCACGCCGTCACGCAGCAGGCTTTTCAAGCGCTTGCGGGCGCTGTCGAACAGTTCGTCCTCGCTCGCCGCGCGGGTGGCCCGCACGGTGCTGGCGATACCACCACCGGCCGCGGCGATTTCGGCGTAGCTCACCCCTTGCAGGCGTTGCTCGAATTCGCCACTGCGGTTGCCGCCGAACACCGTGTGGGTGTGGCAGTCGATCAGGCCCGGGGTGACCCAGGCCCCCGCCAGGTCATGCAGCTCGGCATAGTCGCCGGCCGGAACCTGGTCGCGCGGGCCGATCCACTCTATGAGCGCTCCTGACGTCACGATGGCGGCATCCTCGATGATCGAGTAAGCGCCTTGCGCCATGCTTGCGACGTGGCAGTGTTGCCAGAGAGTTTTCATCCGAGGCCTCCGTTAGTTATCGATGGGACAAAGAAGGGTCGCGGTTCACCTGGACCGCCTGACCGGCGGCCGGCTTGACCCACAACAGATAAGCGATCACCAGCAACACGATCCACACCGCGCCCACCGCCAGCGCGGCCTGGGTTTCCGGGAAGTAGCCCAGCACGCAGAAGACGAACAGCATGAACAGGATGGCGGCTGCCGGCGCCCAGGGCCAGAACGGCACCGGGAATTTCAGTTGGGCGACCTGCTCGGCGCTCATCGAGCGACGCATGGCTACCTGGGTGACCAGGATCATCAGCCAGACCCAGACCGTGGCGAAAGTGGCGATCGAGGCAATCAGCAGGAACACGTTTTCCGGAATCAGGTAGTTCAGCAGCACACCGCCCAATAGCGCGGCGCCCATGACCACCACGGTCATCCACGGCACGCCGTGTTTCGACAGTTGGGCAAAGCCTTTTGGCGCCTGCCCTTGCTGGGCCAGGCCGTACATCATGCGCCCGGCGCCGAAGATGTCGCTGTTGATCGCCGACACCGCCGCCGAGATCACCACGATATTGAGGATGGTCGCCGCCGAGCCGATGCCCAGGTTGTCGAAAATCTGCACGAACGGGCTGCCCTGGCTGCCGATCTGCGGCCATGGATAGATGGCCATCAGCACGAACAGGGTCAGTACATAGAACAGCAGGATGCGCATCGGCACCGCGTTGATCGCCTTGGGGATGACCCGCTGCGGGTCCTTGGCTTCACCGGCGGTGATACCGATGATCTCGATGCCGCCAAAGGCGAACATCACCACCGCGAACGAAGCGATCAGGCCGCCGATGCCGTTGGGCATGAAACCGCCGTGGGCCCAGAGGTTGGCCACCCCGGTGGCCTGCTCGCTGCTGGCCGAACCGATACCGAACAGCATGATGCCGAAGCCGGCGAGGATCATCGCGACAATCGCGCCGACTTTCAGCAGCGACAGCCAGAACTCCATCTCGCCGAAGACCTTGACGTTGCACAGGTTGAGGCCGCCGATCAGGAACACGATGCCGAGCACCCAGACCCAGCGCGCCACTTCCGGAAACCAGAAGCCCATATAGATGCCGAAGGCCGTGACGTCGGCCAGGCAGACGATGATCATTTCAAAGGCATAGGTCCAGCCGAGGATAAAACCCGGCAATGGCCCCAGGTAATTGCTGGCGTAGTGGCCGAACGAGCCGGACACCGGGTTGTGCACGGCCATCTCGCCCAGCGCGCGCATCACCATGAACACCGCGGCGCCACCGATCAGGTAGGCCAGGAGGACCGCGGGACCGGCCATCTGGATGGCCGAGGCAGAACCATAGAACAGCCCGGTGCCGATCGCCGACCCCAGCGCCATAAAGCGAATATGTCGGGCGGACAGCCCGCGTTTCAATCCTTGAGCTTGCTGTTGCATTTCTCGTTCCTAATTATTTTTATCGGAGAAAACCGGAACCACCTGTAGCCGCTGCCGAGGTACGAGGCTGCGATGGGCTGCGCAGCAGCCCCCGACGGCGGTCCTGCGGACCGCTTCGCAGCTTCGTGCCTCAGCAGCGGCTACGGGCATGGGGTTACAGGCTCGGCAGCAGCTTGGCCGGCAGCAGCTCGTTCAGGCAGCGGGACGCCAGCAGTTCGCTCGCGGCGTTGATGTCCGGGGCGAAGAAGCGGTCCTTCTCGTAGTACGGCACTTTGCTGCGCAGGGTGGCGCGAGCCTTTTCCAGCTTGGTCGAGGTCTTCAGGCCCTCACGCAGGTCCAGGCCCTGGCAGGCCGCCAGCCATTCCACGGCGAGGATGCCACGGGTGTTGTCGGCCATTTCCCACAGACGCTTGCCAGCGGCGGGCGCCATGGACACATGGTCTTCCTGGTTGGCGGAAGTCGGCAGGCTGTCCACCGAGTGCGGATGGGCCAGCGCCTTGTTTTCGCTGGCCAGTGCCGCGGCCGTTACCTGGGCGATCATGAAGCCGGAGTTGACCCCGCCATTGGCCACCAGGAACGGCGGCAGCTGGGACATGTGCTTGTCCATCATCAGCGAGATGCGACGCTCGCTCAGGGAGCCGATTTCCGCGATCCCCAGGGCGATATTGTCGGCGGCCATGGCCACCGGCTCGGCGTGGAAGTTACCGCCGGAGATCACATCGCCCTCGGCGGCAAACACCAGCGGGTTGTCCGACACGGCGTTGGCTTCGACCACTAGCACCTCTGCGGCCTGGCGGAACTGGGTCAGGCAGGCGCCCATGACCTGCGGCTGGCAGCGCAGGGAGTACGGGTCCTGCACCTTGTCGCAGTTCTGGTGCGACTTGGAGACTTCACTGCTGTCGCCCAGCAGGTCGCGGTAAGCCGCGGCGGTATCGATCTGGCCTTTCTGGCCACGGGCGGCATGAATCCGCGCATCGAACGGCGAACGCGAGCCCAGCACCGCCTCGACGGTCAGGCCGCCACAGGCCAGGGCGCCGGCGAACAGGTCTTCGCCCTCGAACAGGCCGCGCAGGGCAAAAGCGGTGGAAACCTGGGTGCCGTTGAGCAGCGCCAGACCTTCCTTGGCCGCTAGGGTCAGCGGCTTGAGGCCGGCCACGCTCAGGGCTTCGGTGGCGTTCAGCCATTGGCCTTTGTAACGGGCCTTGCCTTCACCCAGCAGCACCAGGGACATATGGGCCAGCGGCGCGAGGTCGCCGGAAGCGCCCACCGAGCCCTTGAGCGGGATGTGCGGATAGACCTCGGCGTTGATCAGGGCGATCAGCGCGTCGATCACCTGGCGGCGGATACCGGAGAAACCACGGCTCAGGCTGTTGACCTTGAGCACCATGACCAGGCGCACCAGGGCGTCGTCGATCGGCGCGCCGACACCGGCGGCATGGGACAACACCAGGGAGCGCTGGAGGTTTTCCAGGTCTGCGCTGGCGATGCGGGTCGAGGCCAGCAGGCCGAAACCGGTGTTGATGCCATAGGCGGTGCGGTTCTCGGCGAGGATCTGCTCGACACAGGCGACGCTGGCGTCGATCTGCGCCGTGGCGCTGTTGTCGAGGCTGAGGGTTACCGGCTGTTGGTAGACGGCTCGCAGTTGAGCCAGGGTCAGTTGGCCGGGAATCAGATTTAGCGCAGTCACATTTATGCTCCTTTTGAGAGTTTGTTATTAACTACCAGTCGCTCCGGAAGCTTCCGTTGTCCGTCGCAGCCCGCCTTTTGTGAGCGAGTGGCGCCTTGGCACGCTGGTTTTTCGTGGAAACCGTTGTCTTGGAAAATCCTGTTCTTGCAGGGCGCGGTTCAACGCACGCCCGGTAAAACCTCCTGCAGCAAGGCCGGAGCCTTGAGCAGCGCCGCCGCGCTGGCGATGTCCGGGGCCAGCCAGCGATCCTGGTCATAGGCCGGAACCCGCTGGCGCAGCAGCTTCCAGGCCGCATCGGTGCCGGCGCCGAAACGCTGCTCCTTGAGGAATTCGAAGGCCTGGGCCGCCAGCAGGTATTCGATGGCGAGGATCTGGGTGCAGTTTTCCAGCGCGCGGGAAAGCTTCAGCGCGGCGTTGGTGCCCAGGCTCAGGTGGTCTTCCTGCAGGCCGGAGGTGACGTAGTTGTCGAGCACCGCCGGTTGCGCCAGCTGGCGGTTTTCCGCGCACAGCGAGGCAGCGACGTACTGCACGATCATCATTCCGGAGTTGACCCCGGGGTTGCTCACCAGGAACGCCGGCAAACCGCTGACATGGGGGTTGATCAAACGATCCAGGCGCCGCTCGGCGATCGAACCGATCTCGGCCATGGCGATCGCCAGCAGGTCCGCCGCCAGCGCCACCGACTGGCCGTGGGGGTTGGCCTGGGACATCACCCGGTAGTTGTCCGGAGTGCCCAGCACCATCGGGTTATCGGTGACGGAGTTGAGTTCGGTTTCGACCTGCTGCGTCGCGTGCGCCAACTGATCGCGGGCGGCGCCGTGAACCTGCGGGATCGAACGGATGCTCAGGGCATCCTGGGTGCGGATACCTTTGCTGGCGGCAATCACTTCGCTGCCGTCGAGCAAGGCGCGCAGGTTGATGCCGACCTGCTGCATGCCCGGGTGCGGCTTGAGCGCGATGATCTCGGCATCGAACGCGGCGATCTGCCCGCGCTGCGCCTCGAAGCTCATGGCGCCGATCACATCGGCCCACTGCAGCAGGCGCGTGGCATCGGCCAGGGCCAGGCAGCTCAGACCAGTCATGCACGGCGTGCCGTTGACCAGGCACAGACCGTCCTTGGCCCCCAGTTGCACCGGCTTCAGGTCTTCCGCCGCCAGCGCCTGCTCGGCCGATACGACCTGCCCGCGATAGCTGACCTGGCCGACGCCGAGCAAGGCGATGCTGATATGGGCCATGTGGGTCAGGTAACCCACCGAACCCTGGGACGGCACTTGCGGGGTGATGCCGCGATTGAGCAGGGCCAGCAGCGCCTCGACCACCCGGCGATGCAGGCCGGACTTGCCGTGGCTGTAGTTGACGACAGCCGCGCACATGATCGCCCGGGTCTGCTCGTCGGCCAGCGGCGCGCCCACGCCACAGGCATGGCTGAGCAAGGTGTTGCGCGACAGCTGGCTGAGCTGTTCGTCCTGCAGCGAAACGTTGCACAGCGCGCCAAGACCGGTGTTGATGCCATAGGCGCGTTCGCCGCTGACGACGATGCGCTGGACGATGGCCTGGGCATTCTCGATACGCGCCCAGGTCTGGGCCGACAGCTCGAGCTGCGCGCCATGCCGGGCTACGGCGACCACATCCTGCCAACGCAACGGGGCGTCGGCGATAACGATTTTTTCAGCCTGCGACATCTTCGACCTCACGGGTACAACCTGAACATTGATGCAGCTTTACCGCCGCCTTCGCGGGCAAGCCTCGCTCCTACAGAGAAGAGGCCCGCCCCAAGCCTTTAAACCACCGCCGCGCGCCGCTGCACGAAACGGTCGACGTACTCGTCCGCCGGCGAATGCAGGATCTCTTTCGGCGTGCCGACCTGGATCAACCGGCCGTCCTTGAGGATCGCAATGCGGTTGCCGATGCGCACGGCCTCGTCGAGGTCATGGGTAATGAAAACGATGGTCTTGTGCAGGGTCTTTTGCAGCTCCAGCAACTGGTCCTGCATCTCGGCGCGGATCAGCGGATCGAGGGCACTGAAGGCCTCGTCCATCAGGATGATGTCGGTGTCCGCCGCCAGGGCGCGGGCCAGGCCGACGCGCTGACGCATGCCGCCGGACAGCTGGTGCGGGTACTTGGCCTCGTAACCCTTGAGGCCCACGGTGTTGATCCAGTGCAGCGCGCGCTCGGCGCAGACTTCCTTGCTCTCGCCGCGCACCTTGAGGCCATAGGCGGTGTTTTCCAGCACGGTCTTGTGCGGCAGCAGGCCGAAGCTCTGGAACACCATGCTGATCTTGTGCCGGCGAAATTCGCGCAGGGCTTCCATGTCGTATTGCAGGATGTCCACGCCGTCCACCAGGATCGCGCCGCTGGTCGGGTCGATCAGGCGGTTGAAGTGGCGCACCAAGGTCGACTTGCCGGAACCGGACAGGCCCATGATCACGAAGATCTCGCCGGTGCCGATGCTCAGCGACAGGTCGTTGACCCCGACCACGCAGCCGGTCTCGGCCAGCACCTGGTCCTTGGTCTTGTTCTGGCGAATCATGTTCAGCGCGTCGGCCGAACGGTTGCCGAAAATCTTGAAGACGTTTTTGACTTCGATCTTGCTTACGGTTGCGTTGTTCATTTGCTCACCTCATGGCGTGGACGACCATAGGCTTGGGTAATACGGTCGATGACCACGGCGAGAATCACGATCGCCAGGCCGGCTTCCAGGCCACGGCCGACGTTGAGGGTCTGAATGCCGACCAGCACGTCTTCGCCCAGGCCACGGGCACCGATCATCGAGGCGATCACCACCATCGACAGGGCCATCATGGTGGTCTGGTTGATCCCGGCCATGATGCTCGGCAGGGCCAGCGGCAGTTGCACGCCGAACAGTTGCTGCCAGCGGTTGGCACCGAAAGCGTTGATCGCTTCCATGACCTCGCCGTCGACCTGGCGAATACCCAGGTCGGTCAGGCGAATCAGCGGCGGCGCGGCGTAGATCACAGTGGCGAAGATCGCCGGCACCTTGCCCAGGCCGAACAGCATCAGCACCGGGATCAGGTACACGAAGCTCGGCATGGTCTGCATGATGTCCAAGAGCGGCATCAGCACCGAACGCAGGCGATTGCTGCGCGCCGAGAGGATCCCCAGGGGAATGCCGATCAGCACCGAAATGAAGGTCGCCACCAGCATCAGCGCCAGGGTCTGCATCAGTTTGTCCCACAGGCCGACCGCGCCCACCAGGAACAGCAGACCGACGATCACCGCGGTGGTCACCAGCTTGCGGGTCGAATGCCAGGCGATGCCGCCGACGATCGCCAGCATCAGCCACCAGGGCGCCAGGCGCAGCAGGCCTTCGAGGTTGACGATGGCCCACAGCAGGGTGTCGGAGATGTGGCGGAACACATCGCCGTAGTTGGTCACCAGCGAATCGACCCAACCGTTGACCCAGTCGGCGATGGAAAAGGTGAAGCTTTCAGGAAACATAAAGAGACTCTCGATCAAGTGGGTTGTGGTGAAGCTCCCGGCTACCGCTCAGGCAGCCGGGAAGGCTCTACCTACAAGGCCGCGTCGATTTTCTTGGCTGCGTCGTCGCTCACCCATGCGTGCCAGACTTCAGGATGTTCCTTGAGAAAGATTTTCGCCAGTTTCGGCGACTCGATACGTTCCTTCGCCATGCGGCCCAGGTTCTGGTTCAGCAGGTCGATCGGCAGGTTGACCTTTTCCAGCACGGCCACCAGCTCAGGCGCTTGTTCGTGGAAGGTCTTGGACAGGCCGACCTTGATGGTCACGCTCTTGTCCACGCCCGGTTTCTCTTCCAGCTTCACCAGGTCGACCTGGCCCATCAGCGGGGTTGGCGACCAGTAGTAGAACAGGATCGGTTCGCCACGCTTGTAGCTCGACAGCACCGCGGCATCCAGCGCCGGGCCGGTGCCTGGGCGGAAGTTGGTGTAGCTGCTTTCCAGGCCGTAGCTTTTCAGCATCTCGCTGTTGTCCAGCTCGCAGGTCCAGCCGGCCGGGCAGTTGTAGAAACGGCCCTTGCTCGGCTCTTCCGGGTCCTTGAACACAGCGGCGTACTTGCCCAGGTCGGCGATGTTCTTCAGGTCCGGGGCCTTGGCTTCCAGCTTGCGCTTGGCGTCGCCCTCGATCACGTAGCGCGGCACGTACCAGCCTTCGATGGCGCCCACGACCGGGGCGCCGACGCCGACCACCTTGCCGGCCTTCTCGGCCTTGTTCCAGACCTCGCTGCGACCGACCCACTCCTCAGCGAAAATCTGGATGTCATTGCTGCTCAGGGCATTCTCCATGGTGATGGAGTTGCCTGGCAGGCTGTCGGTCTTGCAGCCGTAGCCTTTTTCCAGGACCACTTGCAGCACGTCGGTCAGCAACATGCCGCTTTCCCAGTTCAGGCCGGCGAATTTCACCGGCTTGCCGGACTCGCACCAGCCGGCCGCCTGGGTAGCGCCGGCGCTGGCCAGCAGGCCCATGGAAAGCAAAGTGGTCAGCAGGGTCTTATTCATTTTCATTGTGTGACGCTCCCAATCATTGAAATGGATTACGGCAGTTAAGAGGCATCCAGCCTGTCCACGTCCAATCAGGTCTAGACCGCAGTAGCGCGGCCTGCCCCACTCAGCTTTTGTTCTGTGATCGAGTCCTGCTCTACCGGCAGGATCAGGCGATCGGGTACAGCGCCATGCCATTTCTTCGCGCAGACGTAATACAGCGCCGCGGGAACCACCAGGCCGACGATCCAGGAGATATCCACACCACCCAGAGCTTCCACCAGCGGGCCGGTGTAGAACTTGGTGCCGATGAACGGCAGCTGCACCAGCACACCGATCACGTAGACGCTGATCCCGAGGATGTTCCAGCGGCCATAACGACCGTTCGGATCGGCCAGCGCCGGCACGTCATAGTTCTCGCGGGTGATGCAGTAGTAGTCCACCAGGTTGACCGCGCTCCACGGGGTGAAGAAGGCCAGCAGGAACAGGATGAAGGACTTGAACGCACCGAGGAACGAGTGCTGGCCGAGCAACGCGATCAGGGTCGCGGTACCGACGATGACCAGTACGAACACCAGGCGTTGCAAGCGCGTCACTTCCAGGTGGCCACGGAAACCACTGATGATGGTGGCGATGCACATGAAGCTGCCGTAGGAGTTCAGCGTCGAGATGGTGATCTTGCCGAAGGCGATGCTGAAGTACAGCAGCGCCGCGGTGGCACCGCTGCCGCCCAGGCCGACGATGTAGGCCACTTCGTGGCCGGCGAACTGCCCGTCGGCCATGGCCGCAGCGAACACCCCGAGCATCATCGCCACCTGCGCGCCGATCACCGAACCTGCGCCAGCGGCGAGGAAGGTTTTCACCGAGGAAGTCTTGCTCGGCAGGTAGCGCGAATAGTCCGCCACATAGGGGCCGAAAGCGATCTGCCAGGACGCGGCGAGCGACACCGCAAGCAGGAAGCTGCTCCAGCTGAAGTGACGGATTTCCAGGAGCGCGCCGATGTCGGTCTGGCTCATCAGGCGGCTGAACAGGTAAACGAAGGCGATCACGCCAATGACGCTGGCGGCGCGACCGATGAAATGGATCACCCGGTAGCCAAGCACTGTGACTAGCACGATGACGCTGGCGAAGATCAGGATGCCGACGCTGTCGCTGACCCCGAACAGCTGGCCCAGCGCCTGACCGGAAAGCACGGTGCCGGTGGCAGTGAAGCCCAGGTACATCAGGCAGACCAGGACGATCGGAATGGCCGCGCCATAGACGCCGAACTGGACCCGGCTGGAGATCATCTGCGGCAGGCCGAGCTTGGGCCCTTGTGCCGCGTGCAACGCCATCACGCCGCCGCCCAGCAGTTGACCGATAAGCAGGCCGATCAGCGACCAGAACACATCACCGCCCAGCACCACCGCCAGAGCGCCAGTGACGATGGCGGTGATCTGCAGGTTAGCCCCCAACCACAGGGTGAACTGGCTGTAGAGCTTGCCGTGGCGTTCGGTTTCGGGGATGTAGTTGATCGACCGCCGCTCGATCAGGGGTTTGGAGCTATCGCTGGCCGTGGACATCGTTATTGTTCTCCCGGGAGATTCTTGTCATGTCAAAGCTCTGCTACATGGACCGAGCCGCCGCATGACAGCGCGCGACGGCTCCTTCCCTGATGCTGGCGGCAAACCGCCGGGAGCTTACTTGCCAGTAATCATTGGCAGGTTCAGGCCCTGTTCCTTGGCGCAGTCGATGGCGATCTGGTAACCGGCATCGGCGTGACGCATGACGCCGGTACCCGGGTCGTTATGCAGCACACGGGCGATACGCTCGGCCGCTTCGTCGGTACCGTCGCAGACGATCACCATCCCTGAGTGCTGGGAGAAGCCCATGCCGACGCCGCCGCCGTGGTGCAGGGAAACCCAGGTCGCGCCGCTGGCGGTGTTCAGCAGGGCGTTGAGCAGTGGCCAGTCAGACACGGCGTCGGAACCGTCCTGCATCGATTCGGTTTCGCGGTTCGGGCTGGATACCGAGCCGGAGTCCAGGTGGTCGCGACCGATGACGATCGGCGCCGACAGCTCGCCGCTGCGCACCATTTCGTTGAACGCCAGGCCGAGCTTGGCGCGCAGGCCCAGGCCAACCCAGCAGATACGCGCCGGCAGGCCCTGGAAGCTGATGCGCTCGCGTGCCATGTCCAGCCAGTTGTGCAGGTGAGCGTCGTCCGGGATCAGTTCCTTGACCTTGGCGTCGGTCTTGTAGATGTCCTGCGGATCGCCCGACAGCGCGGCCCAGCGGAACGGACCGATGCCGCGGCAGAACAGCGGACGGATATAGGCCGGTACGAAGCCTGGGAAGTCGAAGGCGTTCTCGACGCCTTCTTCCTGGGCCATCTGACGGATGTTGTTGCCGTAGTCGAAGGTCGGGATGCCCTGCTTTTGGAAGTCGAGCATGGCCTTGACGTGCACGGCCATCGATTGCTTGGCCGCCTTGACCACCGCCGCAGGCTCGGTCTTGGCGCGCTCGCGGTACTGCTCCCAGGTCCAGCCGGCCGGCAGGTAGCCGTTGAGCGGGTCGTGGGCGCTGGTCTGGTCGGTGACCATGTCCGGACGCACACCGCGACGGACCATTTCCGGGAGGATTTCAGCCGCGTTGCCGCACAGGGCGATGGAGATCGCCTTGCCTTCGGCGGTGTACTTGGCGATACGCGCCAGGGCATCGTCCAGGTCCTTGGCTTGTTCGTCGACATAGCGGGTCTTGAGGCGGAAATCGATGCTGGTCTGCTGGCATTCGATGTTCAGCGAGCAGGCGCCGGCCAGGGTCGCGGCCAGAGGCTGCGCGCCACCCATGCCGCCGAGACCGGCGGTCAGGACCCAGCGGCCCTTGAGGTTATCGTTGTAGTGCTGGCGACCGGCTTCGACGAAGGTTTCGTAGGTGCCCTGGACGATGCCCTGGCTGCCGATGTAGATCCAGCTGCCGGCGGTCATCTGGCCGTACATGGCCAGGCCCTTGGCATCCAGTTCGTTGAAGTGTTCCCAGGTGGCCCAGTGCGGTACCAGGTTGGAGTTGGCGATCAGCACGCGCGGCGCGTTGCTGTGAGTCTTGAACACGCCGACCGGCTTGCCGGATTGCACCAGCAGGGTCTCGTCGTCATTCAGGTTGGTCAGGCTCTCGACGATCTTGTCGTAGCACTCCCAGTTGCGCGCGGCGCGGCCGATGCCACCGTAAACCACCAGCTCTTTCGGGTTCTCGGCGACTTCCGGATCGAGGTTGTTCATCAGCATGCGCAGCGGTGCTTCTGTCAGCCAGCTCTTGGCGGTCAGCTTGTTGCCGCGGGCAGCGCGAATTTCGACGTTCCGGTATTTCGTAGGTTTATTCTCAGTCACGAAAAAACTCCTCAGCGATCAATCCAAACCAACCCAGGCAGTGGGCGAGCGTGCCTGCGCGCAGTGCGCTGCGCAGCAAGCGAATCAGGGGGGACGTGGCGACTTATACGCATACGTCTTTACTTGTACATACAAGCATATGCAATCAAGCGGCCAACTCACTGAATGAGCCTTCGAGAAAATCTTGGAAACAGTGGAGAGGCCCTTGGATCAAGGGTTTCAGCGTCGATTATTTTTTCGGGGAGGATGAGACAAGAGAAGGTCGCAGCTGTTACTTCGACATGGCCTTGCGCCATGCTGGGGCGTTCGGTAACAAATTGGTGCGCGAGGGAAACAACATCAGGGAGGGAGAGAAACAAAGAGCGTTGTAGCCGCTGCCGAAGGCTGCGATCGGCTCCGAAGGAGACGCGCTCTTGCAGGCCTCGGAAGGCTCTTCGAGCCTTATCGCAGCCTGCGGCAGCGGCTACAGGTCAGATGGCAGTCAGCTCGATCACGCAGCAGGCGCCGCTGACGCTGACTTCCCGCAAACCGGGGTTATCGAGCAGTTGCAGACAGTCGTGGCGCTCCAGCAAAGCGGCGACACCGCCACCCAGGTCGGCGCGCATTTCATCGGCCACGCTGAACACCAGCACCGTACTGGCCTGGGTGAAGAAGCGCTGTCCACCCTGCAGCCATTGCAAGCGGGCGCTGTAGCGGTCCGGCGCGTAGATCAGGTTGAAGTCGCGAATCGGCCCGT
Source organism: Pseudomonas sp. GW460-12-10-14-TSB1 (assembly GCF_017349775.1). Classification (NCBI taxonomy): domain Bacteria; kingdom Pseudomonadati; phylum Pseudomonadota; class Gammaproteobacteria; order Pseudomonadales; family Pseudomonadaceae; genus Pseudomonas; species Pseudomonas sp. GW460-12-10-14-TSB1. Next base: position 5,451 of record NZ_JACNAC010000069.1, on the reverse strand, counting down.
CGATCAGGGTGCACGCGACCTGGCTGGCGCCGCTGAAGGCAAAGGGGTCCAGCGGTAACAGCGCCCGGGTGTCCTCGCCATCCACGGCCAGAGTCATGCCCGCGCCTTGCAGCACGGTGATGATGCGCTGGTAACCGGCGAAGCTGGAAAAGCCGCCGGACTCACCGATATCGGCGATCGACAGCCGCCAGCCGAAACCTTCCAGGCCGACGCCTGCGTCCCGGGTGATCTCTTCGGTGCTGCCACCACCGTTTTTCCACGGCATGCGCGGGTAGTTGGCCGCGCGCAAAACGTTCAACTGAGTCATTGATGCCCCTTACTTATGAAACCGCCCTTCAAGGCTGTGACGAGAACCCGGGTGGATCAGGCGCGCGGCGGTCACCGGCTGGCGGCCGGACCAGGTCCGGCGGCGAATCAGCAGGCACGGCTCGCCGCGCTCGATCTGTAGCAACTTGCATTCTTCCGGCTCGGCCAGAATCGCCTCGACCACATGCTCGCCCTCGGTCAGCGGCGCGACCTGGTTCAGGTAGGCATATGGGGTCTGCAGGGTGAAATCCTGCTTGAGGTAATCCGGCGCCACCAGCGCGTTGACGAAACGGTCCTCGATCTGCACCGGGATATCGTTCTCGAAATGCACGATCAGCGAGTGGAAGACCCTCTGCCCTTCGCGCATGTCCAGGGCCACGGCGCGCTCGGAACCGGCCGCCTCTTCACCCAGGGTGATGACCTTGCAGGTGTGGCGATGGCCGCGCGAGGCGATCTCGTCGGCGATGTTGTGCACCTCGAACAAGGCCGACTGGCTCTTGGGTTCGGCGACGAAAGTCCCCACGCCCTGCATGCGCACCAGCATGCCTTCGGCGGTCATCTCGCGCAGGGCGCGGTTGATGGTCATGCGGCTGAAACCCAGCTGGCTGACCAGCTCGCTTTCCGAGGGCACACGGTAGTGCGGCGGCCAGTTTCCGCTCTCGATCTGCTGAGTGATCATCTGCTTGACGCGGGCGTACAGGGGCGCCGGACTATCGCCCAGATGGGCGGCCAGCGGGGAGTTGGCGGGCGGAGTCGGCACGGGAAATCCTTGTTTGTCGAAGAAGGTGACTAGCTTGCCGGAGTTTACCGAGCAGGCAAACGTCTGTATATGTATATACAAATAACACACGACGGGGTGCTTGAACCATGTCCGCCTTCTTTGCCGAACGCGCACTGCTGCCTAACGGATGGGCCAACAACGTACGTCTCGAGGTCAGCGCCGACGGCCTGCTGACCCACATCCAGGCCGATGCCAGCGCAGAAGGCGCCGAACGGCTACAGGGCCCGCTGCTGCCGGGCATGCCCAACCTGCACTCCCACGCTTTCCAGCGGGCGATGGCCGGGCTGGCGGAAGTGGCCGGCAACCCCAACGACAGCTTCTGGACCTGGCGCGACCTGATGTATCGCCTGGTGGGTAAGATCAGCCCGGACCAGCTGGGCATCATCGCCCATCAGCTGTACATCGAAATGCTCAAGGCCGGTTACACCTCGGTCGCCGAATTCCACTACGTGCATCACGATACCAACGGCCAGCCCTACGCCGACCCGGCCGAGCTGTCGCTGCGCATCAGCCAGGCCGCCAGCGCCGCCGGCATCGGCCTGACCCTGCTGCCAGTGCTGTACAGCCACTCCGGCTTCGGCGGCCAGGCACCCAATGAAGGCCAGCGCCGCTTCATCAACAGCACGGAAAACTACCTCAAGCTGCAAAGCCGCCTGCAACCACTGCTGGCCCGGCAACCGGCCCAGCAGCTGGGGCTGTGCTTCCACTCGCTGCGCGCGGTCACCCCGCAGCAGATCAGCGAGGTGCTGGCCACCAGCGACAAGCAGTGTCCGGTGCATATCCATATCGCCGAACAACAGAAGGAAGTCGACGACTGCCTGACCTGGAGCGGGCGTCGGCCGCTGCAATGGCTGTATGAAAACACCGAGGTCGATCAGCGCTGGTGCCTGGTCCACGCCACCCACGCGAATGCCGACGAAGTCAGCCTCATGGCGCAAAGCCGGGCGATTGCCGGCCTGTGCCTGACCACCGAAGCCAACCTCGGCGACGGGATTTTCCCGGCGGTGGATTTCCTCGCCCAGGGCGGCCGCATGGGCATCGGTTCCGACAGCCATGTGTCGCTGAGCGTGGTGGAAGAATTGCGCTGGGCGGAATATGGCCAGCGTCTGCGCGATCAACGCCGCAACCGCCTGTATCGCAACGACCAACCGATGGTTGGCCGCACCCTGTACGACGCCGCGCTGGACGGCGGCGCCCAGGCCCTGGGGCAGCCGATCGGCGCCCTGGAAGTGGGCAAGCGCGCCGACTGGCTGGTGCTCGACGGCAGCGATCCTTACCTGGCCACCGCCGAGGGCGACGGCATCCTCAACCGCTGGCTGTTCGCTGGCGGCGATCGTCAGGTACGCGATGTGCTGGTCAACGGACAGTGGGTCGTGCGCGACGGACGTCACGCAGGCGAGGAAGAAAGCAATCGGGCCTTTACCCAGGTGCTGCGCGACTTGCTCGGCTAAAGCCCGTCACTGCAGGAGCCAGCTTGCTGGCTCCTATAGGGATTTACTTCGAGGTCTTGGCCATCGCCTTGTCCGACACGCGCCAGATCAGGCGGGTGGTGTCATATCCTTGCTGACGCGCCCTGCTCAGCAGGTCCTCGCGAACCGCCTCGCTGACATTCGGTCGGCGCGACAACAGCCACAGGTATCGACGATCCGGGTTGCCGACAATGGCGGTCTTGTAGTCGTCGCTCACGTACAGCACCCAGTAGTCGCCCTTGGCCAGGCCCGGTATCAACCGGGAAAACCAGGTATCGAACTCGACCCACAGCTTGTCGGTTTTATCCGGCGCCTGCGGCGTTGCCGTGCCCCGCACCTCTTCCCATTGCCAGTTGGCGGTCAGGCAGCGGTTGAGTACCGCCATATTGCCTTCGGGCAGCAGGGTGTAGCGGGCTTCGGATTGTGCGCAATTGCGCTGGAAATACATCGGCAAACGCGCCAACTCGTACCAGGTCCCTTGGTAACGCTTGAGATCGACGTGATTAACGGTCTTGGGCGCCAGTGAATCGTCCCGGGAAGTGGCGCAGCCGGCCAACAACAGGCCGACCAGAAGAGTGACTACCAAACGCATCATTATTTTTCTCCCGTGGGCACGTGGCCCCGGTTTTTTTACTTCAGGCCTTGCCCGGAAAACATCAGCACTTTGTCACCGGCGTACTGCACGCTGATAAAGCTGTTCTTGTCGCCCCAGGTGCAGCTGGACATGCCCAGCGCGCCGGAACAGTCGGTCGGTTTGCCCAGCAGTTTTTCAACTTCGGCCTTGGGCATGCCGGCCGACAGCTTGGAATAATTTTCCTGATTGATCTTGCCGCACGCAGCCAACAGCACGCAGAACGACAACAGAGCGAGAGAACGCAGGGACATGGTGAAACTCCTGGGCGGACGGGGGGGATGGCATGCTGCCAACCAGAAGCTTAGAAGAGAAAAGCCCCATCTGGTTCCCCATCCAGACGGCTATTTATTGTGACGCAGCGCCCAGCATTTCCTCCCGAATCAACCACTTTGCGACGGCCAAGGACATTTCGTCGGACAGGCTTCAACACGCCTCATCTTTACTGATGGCCAGTCGACATAAAAGCAGCGCAAAAGCCTGTGATGTGGCAAATTGACACCCCCTCGCTGACCACCCTCTCGCGGTAGTTCACCTAATGACCAGAAACATGAAATTCAGCCATAAGATCCTGCTTGCCGCCGCTCTTGTGGTCGCCGTTGCGTTCGCCTGTTTTATCCTGTTCAACGACTATCGACAGCGCGAGGCCCTGCGCAGCAGCAACGAATCCTCCATGCAGGAACTCGGCAGCCTGACCAGCAGCAACATCCAGACCTGGCTGGAAAGCCGCATCCAGTTACTGCACACCCTGGCCCAGCAGATCGCCGTAGACGGCAGCGGCGCCGACGGCCTGAAACGCAGCGTCGGCCTCCCCGCCTACGCCAGCAACTTCCAGCTCAGCTACTTCGGCGGCCAGGACGGCGCGATGTTTTCGGTCCCGGCGGGCAACCGCGCGCCCGACTACGACCCGCGCGCCCGCGGCTGGTACAAGGCGGCCAACTCGGCCCAGCAGACCATCGTCACCGAACCCTACATCGCCGCCTCCTCCGGCAAGCTGGTGATCACCGTCGCCACCCCGGTCCAGCACCAGGGCAGCTTCATCGGCATCGCCGGGGCCGATATCGACCTGTCCAACGTCAGCGCCATCATCAACTCGCTGAACTTCGGCGGCCACGGCCAGGCGTTCATCGTCAGCGCCGGCGGCAAGATCCTGATCCACCCGGACAGCAAGCTGGTGCTCAAGAACCTCAGCGACGCCTACCCCAATGGCGCCCCGCAGGTCAGCCCGGGCCTGAAGGAAGTCGAGCTGGACGGCAAGACCCAGTTCATCTCCTTCACCCGCGTCAACGGCGTACCCTCGGCGGACTGGTACGTGGCGCTGGTGCTGGACAAGAACACCGCGTTCTCGATGCTCAGTGAATTCCGCACCTCGGCGATCATCGCCATGCTGATTGCTGTGGTGATCATCATCAGCCTGCTGGGCATGCTGATCCGCGTGCTGATGCAACCGCTGCACCTGATGGGCCGCGCCATGCACGACATCGCCGAGGGCGAAGGCGACCTGACCAAGCGCCTGACGATCCATGGCCACGACGAATTCGGCACCCTGGGCGTGTCGTTCAACCGCTTCGTCGAGCGGGTTCACGGTTCAATCCGCGAAGTCGCCTCGGCCACTGGCCAGGTCAACGAAGTCGCCCTGCGGGTGGTCAGTGCCTCGAACTCGTCGATGTTCAACTCCGACCAGCAAGCCTCGCGCACCAGCAGCGTCGCCGCGGCGATCAACCAGCTTGGCGCCGCCGCCCAGGAAATCGCCCAGAACGCCGCCCTGGCGTCGCAGCACTCCAGCGATGCGCGCAACCTGGCCAGCGAAGGCCAGGCCGTGGTGGACCAGACCATCGCCGCCATGCAGCAGCTGTCGGCGAAGATCAGCGACTCCTGCGGCAACATCGAGACCCTGAACAGCAACACGGTGAACATCGGGCAGATCCTCGAAGTCATCACCAGCATCTCCCAGCAGACCAACCTGCTGGCCCTCAACGCCGCCATCGAAGCCGCCCGCGCCGGTGAGGCCGGCCGCGGTTTCGCGGTGGTCGCCGATGAAGTGCGCAACCTCGCCCACCGCACCCAGGACTCGGCGCAGCAAGTGCAGAAGATGATCGAGGAACTGCAGGTCGGCGCCCGCCAGGCGGTGAACACCATGACCGACAGCCAGCGCGAGAGCGAAAGCAGCGTCGGCATCGCCAACCAGGCCGGTCAGCGCCTGGGCAGCGTGACCCAACGCATCGGCGAGATCGACGGCATGAACCAGTCCGTGGCCACCGCCA
>NZ_JACNAC010000068.1:0-33203 GCF_017349775.1 Pseudomonas sp. GW460-12-10-14-TSB1 | reverse complement strand
CGAAAGCGATTTTCTTGCCATCAGTCGTGATGCTGCTAACGATGTACAGCATGTCTACTTCGGCTTTCAGCACTGTCCCTACCGATACGGTTTCACCGCTTGCCAGCACAGCAATGGTTTGAGGCCCGGTGCGATAGTCACTCGCCATTCTTTGCATGGTCATTTCCATTGTGTCTGTGACTGTCGGTAGCCGACTCGCTGAATCAGCTCTCGACAGGTCTGGTAAGCCTCAGGCCTGCGTTCGCTTAAATTTCAGTAACCGATATTCACTCCAGCACGGTCTGAGAGGACAGGCAAAAAAAAGCCCCGCCGGAGCGGGGCTGAAACGAAAGGAGCTTTAACGGATGAGAAAGAGCTCTTTACAGCAAGTGCATCGACATCAGAACACGTACTGGGCGCGAACGATGAAGCCGTCGCCGTCGTCGTCACCGGTACGCGCGGCTGGAGTACCACCGCTGGCGGCCGTGGCGTTGGTGACCTTGTCGGTCTTGGCCTTGACGTAGGTGGCGGAGATTTTCACTGCTTCGTTGGCGTACCAGTTCACACCCAGGTTGTGCACCTTGACTTCGGCATCGCCGACGTCGCGGGTCAGGCTGGCGGTGGTGATGTTGTCGTCTTCGACGGTCATGCTGTCGTAACGATAGAACAGTTCCCAGGCGCCGAAGGCTTTGTTGGCCGGCTTGATGGCGTCGAACTTGCCAACCTTGTAGCCGCGGGATTCGCCGGTCAGGGTGTAGGCGCCCTGCACGTAGAAGCCATGGCCCTTGATGTCTTCGTAGGCGTTGGAATCAGCCTTGGTCTTACGGGTGATGTATTCACCCTGGATCGAGGCTGGGCCCATGGCGAACGCGGCTTCCAGACCCAAAGCGGTGTCACGGTCGTAGGAGCCGGCAGGCGAAGTCGAGCTGCCGCCCAGCACCGGACGGTTGCCGTTGGTACCGGCATCGTTACCACCCAGGGTCTCGACGCCACGCATGCCCATACGGGTGCGATAGCGGGAGTCGAAAGCGGTGTCGGAGACATCGCGCGAAGCCACGTTCACACCGAAGTGCAGGACATTGCCGGCATCGTGCATCGGGGCGAAGACGAAGCGACCGTTGACCTGCTTGACGCTGTCGCCGTCGGTGTCGTCGGTGTCCTTGCTGAACACGCCGGCCGAGGCATAGAAGGAGTCGGCGAAGGTGCTGGAAGCCTGCAGGCCCATGCCGTTCTGGTGAGTGTTGGCCCAGTCGACCATGTCGTAGGAGATGTTACGTTCCGGCGCGGTGACCCACTTGGAGCTAGTGGCTTTTTCCAGGCCGAAGTCCGGGTCGAAGCGACCGACCTTGATCGACACCGGCTTGAAGCCGTTGTAGGCCAGCGAGGCTTCGTCGAAGTAGCCGTTATCGGAGTCACCGGTGTTGTGGGAGAAGTCGTAGTTGATGGTGTAGGCCCAGTCGGTGTACAGCACGCCGGACAGCTCGAGGAACGCGCGACGGAAGTAAGCGGCGTCGGCGCTGTCACCGTTCTTGGTGTAGACACCGTCGAAGCGGCTGTAGTCGGCTTGCAGGCGACCACCGAGTTTGAAGCTGAACTCTTTGTCTGTGGTGGCAACCTCAAGGCCGCCCTTGGTCTTGACTACGATATCGGCGCCATCGGTGGTGACGGTGCCAGCGAAAGCCTGGGCGGTAACTGCCAGGGCCAGGGCGCTGGCGGCAAAACCGGCGAAGTGCTTACGGATCATCGAAGATTTCCCCTAATTGGTGGTCTGTAGCGCTGGAAAAAACACGCGAGTCAGGCCCGCTTGTGTTGGGAGGGAATCTTGGCGGCGGGTTATTTCAGGGGAGTTGCTGCTAGATAAAGATTTAATGACAGCGGAACTTTTTTACTTCCAAACGAAATAAGGCAAAAAGCCTGTACTAGAGCCTTGGGTAGGGGATTTTGCGCAAAGTCGGATCCAATGCAAGCGCTGCCGAGCACCGCTATCGACGGCGAAAACAGGCGCTGTTCTCGAGATCGCTGCAGGGGGTTGCGGGCCTTGTCGGAAGGAGGTCGAGCCTGCGGCAGTGGCTACAGGCTCGGGAGTTCAGGCGGAAGTCAGGCGTTGCGCTTGTGCTCGGCAGCCAGGCGTTCGGCCAGTGCGTCGACATCGGCGACGGGCGCTTGCGGCATCTTGCGCAAGGTGGCCTGCATCAGGCGCATCTGCCGCAGGAAACGCCGGCAATTGGGGCAGAACAACAGGTGATGGCGCTGGATCAGGCGCTGGCGAAAGCTCAGCTGACCATCGAGATAGTCGCTGGAGCGTGCCACTTGTTCCTTGCAGGTCAGCATTGGCCGGTCTCCTCGAAGTGCTCCACCGTGGCAAAAATCTTCAGCCGCGCCCGGTGCAGCAGCACCCGGACATTGGAGAGGGAAATGTCCAGAAGATTACAGATCTCCTCCAACTCCAGGCCCTGGCGCTCGCGCAGGGTCAACACGCTGCCTTGCAGTTCCGACAGGCTCAGCAAGGTGTGTTCCAGGCATTCGCGCAGCTCGGCCTCGGTGAGCAGGGCTTCCGGGGTGTCGGCGTGCCAGGCGAACGGCGCCACCAGCCAGTGCCCGTCAGAGGAAGAAAAACGTTCGTCGCCGATGGTGCCGTGGGGGGACGGCAGGTCATCCAGCAGGACTTCCCGGCGGTTCTGTTTGTAGCGGCTTTTCGCCGAGTTGGCGGTGATGGTCAACAGCCAGGTCTTGAGGCTGGAACGCCCCTGGAAACCGGCCAGGTTGCGCACCACCGACAGCCAGGCATCCTGCACCACTTCGTCGGCGTGGCGCTGGCCGACAATGGCGTAGGCCACGGCGCGCATGGCGCTCTGGTAGGTGCCGACCAGTTCCTTGTAGGCCTTTTGCTCGCCGGCCAACAGGCGTTCAAGCAGTTGCGTGTCGTCAGCTGCGGACATTCATGCCTCGTAATCGGAATCAGGGATCACAGCCGGCCAGCGCCGCCGGCCCCATGCAGGAGCCGACGGCCACCGATCAGCGGCTGCGATCCATAAGACTGTCAACGCTTGCGCAGAAGCACACTGCCAATCGAATAACCGGCGCCGAACGAGCTGAGTACCGCCAGCGAGCCGCTGGGCAGGTCGTCCTGGTTCTTGTGGAAAGCGATCACCGAACCGGCCGAACTGGTGTTGGCGTAGGTGTCGAGAATCACCGGTGCTTCCTCTTCGGTGGCTTCGCGGCCCAGCAGCTTCCTGACGATCAGGTGGTTCATGCTGAGGTTGGCCTGGTGCAGCCAGAAACGCTTCACGTCGCTGACGTTCAGCTGGTTTTCCTGCAAGTGCTCGGCGATCAGTTCCGCCACCATCGGGCAGACGTCGCGGAACACCTTGCGGCCTTCCTGCACGAAGAGTTTGTCCGGCGCGCCGATGCCCTCTTCCGCCGCGCGGTTGAGGAAGCCGAAGTTGTTGCGGATGTTGTTGGAGAACTTGGTCAGCAGCTTGGTGCTGATGATGTCGAACTGGTACGGCGAGGTGGCCAGGTCGGCCCGCTCGATGATCACCGCGGTGGCCGCGTCGCCGAAGATGAAGTGGCTGTCACGGTCACGGAAGTTCAGGTGGCCGGTGCAGACTTCCGGGTTGACCATCAGGATCGCCCGGGCCTGGCCCAGCTGCACGCTGTTGCAGGCGGCCTGGATGCCGAAGGTGGCCGAGGAGCAGGCCACGTTCATGTCGAAACCGAAACCAGCGATGCCCAGGGCTTCCTGGACTTCGATGGCGATGGCCGGGTAGGCGCGCTGCAGGTTGGAGCAGGCGACTATCACCCCGTCGATGTCCGCGGCGGTCTTGCCGGCGCGTTGCAGGGCCTGCTCGGCGGCGCCGATGGCCATCTGGCAGAGTACCGACCATTCGTCGTTGGAACGCTCGGGCAGGCGCGGGGTCATGCGCTGCGGGTCGAGGATGCCGTCCTTGTCCATGACAAAGCGGCTTTTGATGCCGGAGGCCTTCTCGATGAAGGCCGCGCTGGATTCGGTCAGGGCCTGAACGTCGCCGCGCTCGATCGCTTGCGCGTTGTCGGCGTTGAACTGATGCACGTAGGTGTTGAAAGACTCCACCAGCTCTTCGTTGGAGATGCTGTTGGCCGGGGTGTACAGGCCAGTGCCGCTGATGACGACGTTATGCACGTTCGTTCCTCTATTCTGTTCAGGCAGAAGGTATTGGCACCGTCGTACCAAACCGTAAATGGTCTATCCCGACTGGCGGAATCGGACCTGACATGGCTTTATTCCGCTTTGCCCGGGCGGCGAACGCTCAAAACCGCGGGGCCGGCATTTATAACGGCGAAGTTTGCCATAACCGCTGGCGTTTGGCCCCATCGGCAAGCGTAATCGCCGTAACGTCGCCGATCCCTGTAGCCGCTGCCGTAGGCTGCGATCGACCTCGAAGAGGGTGTGCTCCCTGAGATCGCGGGAAGGTCCTTCGGACCTTATCGCAGCCTGCGGCAGCGGCTACAGGCGTCGTATCAGGCTTCCACCTGGCTCCACTGCTTGTTCAGGCGCTTGTCGGAAATCGGCGCCTTGGTGCCCAATTGCTGGGCGAACAGCGATACCCGGTATTCCTCCAGCCACCAGCGGTACAGCTCCAGCTGCGGGTCGCGCTTGCCTTCCTGGGCATGCTTGCCGGCACGAGCCTGGTACTGACTCCAGAGGCCAGCCAGCTCGCCGCTCCAGACCCGGTCCTTCTGCACCTGGCTGCCGAGCTTCTCGAAACGCAGCTCGACGGCCTTGAGGTAACGCGGCAACTCCTTGAGCCATTGCGTCGGGGTTTCGCGGACAAAACCCGGGTACACCAGGTGGCCGAGCTGCGACTTGATGTCGTTCAGCGCCACCGCCTGGGCCAGGTCGATCTTGCCCTTGAAGCGCTTTTGCAGGCCGTGCCAGAGCTTGAGGATGTCCAGGGTCAGGCGCGCCAGGCGCTCGGCGTGCTCGGTCCAGTTGCCGCGCTTGCGCTCGGCCAGCGACGCCAGGCCGGCGCCGTCCCGGGGCAGGCTGTCCTCGCCTTCCAGCACGCAGCTGTCGAGGCTGGCCAGCAGGATGTCTTCCACCAGGGCATCGACACGCCCCAGTTCGCGATACAGCAGGCCCAGCTCGGTCAGCCCCGGCAGCTTGTTGCGCAGGAACTTGGCCGGCTCGGCCAGCTGTTGCAGCAACAGGCGCTGCAAGGCGCGGCGATGCTGGAACTCGGCCTCGGCCGGGGTGGAGAAGCGCCCCTCCTTGACCGTGCCACCCTCTTCCACCAACGCCGGATACACCGTCATCGACAGCCCGGCGATCTTCTGCTGGGTCTTCTCCGCCACCGCGGCGAACACCTTGGCCTCTACCGGCTGCTGGCTTTTCGCGGTTTGCGGCACGGCCAGGGCAGCCTGGCTGGCTTCGGCGAAACGCGCGGTCAGTTCGGCCAGGTCGCGGCCTTCGCCGAGGAACTTGCCCTGGGCGTCGACGATTTCCAGGTTCATCCGCAGGTGGCTTTCCACCTGTTGCGCCGACTCGGCCCAGGCTTCGTCGCTGACCCGCGCCCCGGTCATGCGCAGCAGCTCGCGCCCCAGCGCCTGGGGCAGCGAGCCCTGGGCGAAGTCGATACGCGCCAGGGCCGCCTTGACGAAGTCCGGCACCGGCACAAAGTTCTTACGCAGCGCCTTGGGCAGGTTGCGCACCAGGGCAATGCACTTGGCTTCCACCAGCCCCGGCACCAGCCACTCCAGGCGCTCGGCGGGCAAGGCCGGCAGCAGCGGCGCCGGCACCCGCAGGGTCACGCCGTCCCGTGGGTGGTTGGGCTCGAAGTGGTAACTCAGGGCCAGTTCCAGATCGCCGATCTGCAGGGTGTCCGGGTACTGCATGGCGGTGACTTCACTGGCCTCGCGGGCCAGCACGTCTTCCTCGCGCATGATCAGCAGCTTCGGGTCTTTCTGGCTGTTGACCCGGTACCAGCTGTCGAAGGTCGCGGTCTGATGAATCTCCGCCGGCAGGCGCGCGTCGTAGAAGGCGAACAGGGTTTCCTCGTCGGCGAGGATGTCGCGGCGCCGGGCCTTGGCTTCCAGCTCGTCGAGCTGTTCCAGCAAGCGTGTGTTGGCGCTCAGGCATTTGGCTTTCGACTGGATCTCGCCACGCACCAGGCCTTCGCGGATAAACAGCTCGCGCGACACCACCGGGTCCACCGGCCCGTAATGCACCGGGCGGCGGCCGACCACGATCAGGCCGAACAGGGTGATCTGCTCGTAGGCCACCACCTGCCCGCGCTTCTTCTCCCAATGGGGTTCGAAGTGGTTCTTCTTGATCAGGTGCCCGGCCAGCGGCTCGATCCAGTCCGGCTCGATCTTCGCCACCATACGCGCATAGAGCTTGGTGGTTTCCACCAGCTCGGCGGTCATCAGCCACTGTGGACGTTTCTTGCCCAGCCCGGACGACGGATGCACCCAGAAGCGCCGCTGACGGGCCCCGAGGTAGTCGCCCTCCTCGGTCTTCTGGCCGATCTGGCTCAGCAGGCCGACCAGCACCGCCTTGTGCAGCTTGGGATAGTCGGCCGGTTCCTTGTTCAGGCTCAGTTGCAGGTCGCGGCAGATCAGGCTCAACTGGCGATGGGAGTCGCGCCACTCGCGCAGGCGCAAGTAGTTGAGGAAATTCTTGCGGCACCAGTTACGCAACGGACTGGCCGTCAGCGCTTGGCGCTGCTCTTCGAAGCCGCGCCAAAGATTGACCAGCCCGGCGAAATCCGAGTCGGCGTCCTTCCATTGCGCGTGGGCCTGGTCGGCCGCCTGCTGGCGCTCCGGCGGCCGCTCGCGCGGGTCCTGGATCGACATGGCGCTGGCGACGATCAGCACTTCCTGCAGGCTGCCCAGCTTCGCCGCTTCCAGCAGCATGCGACCCATGCGCGGGTCCACCGGCAGCCGCGCCAACTGGCGGCCCAGCGGCGTCAGCTGGCTGTTGCGGTCCACCGCCGAGAGTTCTTGCAGCAGGTTGAAACCGTCGCTGATGGCCTTGCCATCCGGCGGCTCGATAAAGGGGAAGGCGGTGATTTCACCAAGGCGCAGATGGAGCATCTGCAGGATCACCGCCGCCAGGTTGGTGCGCAGGATCTCCGGGTCGGTGAACTCCGGACGGCCGTTGAAATCCTCTTCGCTGTACAGGCGCACACAGATACCCGGCTCGACCCGGCCGCAGCGGCCTTTACGCTGATTGGCGCTGGCCTGGGAAATCGCCTCGATGGGCAGGCGCTGGACCTTGGCCCGGTAGCTGTAGCGGCTGATGCGCGCGGTGCCGCTGTCGATCACGTAGCGGATACCCGGCACGGTCAGCGAGGTCTCGGCGACGTTGGTCGCCAGCACCACCCTGCGGCCCGGGTGCGACTGGAAAATCCGCTGCTGCTCGGCCGGTGACAGGCGCGCATACAACGGCAGGATTTCGGTGTGCTTGAGCTGGGCCTTGCGCAGCATTTCGGCGGCATCGCGAATCTCCCGCTCGCCCGGCAGAAACACCAGCACGTCACCCGGGCTACGGCGTTCGCTGCGCTCATGGGCGGCGATTTCATCCAGGGTGGCGAGGATTGCCTGGTCCACCGTCAGGTCATCCTCGACCCGGTTGCCCTCTTCGTCCTGCTCCAGGGTCAGCGGGCGGTACCAGGTTTCCACCGGGAAGGTGCGGCCGGAAACCTCGACGATCGGCGCGTTGTCGAAGTGCTTGGAGAAGCGCTCCAGGTCGATGGTCGCCGAGGTGATGATGACCTTGAGGTCCGGGCGCCGCGGCAGCAGGGTCTTCAGGTAGCCCAGGAGGAAGTCGATGTTCAGGCTGCGTTCGTGGGCTTCGTCGACGATGATGGTGTCGTAGCGTTCCAGATAGCGGTCGTTCTGGGTTTCCGCCAGCAGGATGCCGTCGGTCATCAGCTTGATCAGGGTGTTCGAGTCGCTCTGGTCCTCGAAGCGCACCTGATAACCCACCAGAGCACCTAGCGGCGTCGCCAGTTCTTCGGCAACCCGGCTGGCCACGCTGCGCGCGGCGATCCGCCGAGGCTGGGTGTGGCCGATCAGGCCGTGCTGGCCGCGGCCGATTTCCAGGCAGATCTTCGGCAACTGGGTGGTTTTACCCGAGCCGGTTTCGCCGGCGATGATCAGCACCTGGTGCTTTTGCAGCGCAGCCTTGATCTCGTCGCGCTTGGCGGCGATCGGCAGGCTGTCGTCGTAGCGAATCGACGGCACGCTGGCGCGCCTTGTGACCACCTGGGCGCAGGACGCCTGCATGCGTTCGACCCACTGCCCAAGCTTGGCCTCGTCGGGCTTCTTGCGCAGTTCAAGCAACTGCCGACGCAACCGGTGGCGGTCGGCGAGCATGGCTTGGTCGAGGTTTTTCAGCAGCTGGTCGATTGCAGGCGATTCGGAAGTCATCGGGTACGCAAGGGTCGTCTATTTATGCAGGGGGCGGATTGTCGCAGATTTAACGAGCGAACGAGATCCTTGTAGCCGCTGGCGTAGCCTGCGCTCGGCTGCGAAGCAGTCGTAAAACCTGCTTCCCGAGTGTTCTTGATGTACCGCAAGCAGCGGTTTTGCGAGGACTTCGTCCTCGGACGCAGGCTTCGCCAGCGGCTACAGGGGCGCGCGGTGCAGGCTTATTCGTTATCCCGCTCCTTGCGCCGATACGGGAACACATCGATCACCTTGCCGGCGCGAATGGCGTCCTGCAGGCCTTTCCAGTAATCGGCGTTGTACAACTCGCCGTGCAACTGGTCGAACAGCTTGCGCTGCCCGGCGTCGGCGAACAGGAACGGCGGGAACTCCTCGGGGAACACATCCAGCGGACCGATGGAGTACCAGGGCTCGGAGGCCATCTCGTCCTCCGGGGTGCGCGGCGCCGGGATATGGCGGAAGTTGGCTTCGGTGAGGAAGCAGATTTCGTCGTAGTCGTAGAACACCACCCGGCCATGGCGGGTGACGCCGAAGTTCTTCAGCAGCATGTCGCCGGGGAAGATGTTGGCCGCGGCCAGTTGCTTGATCGCCAGGCCGTAGTCCTCCAGCGCCTCGCGCACCTGGGCCGGGTTGGCGTGGTCCAGGTAGAGGTTGAGCGGGGTCATGCGCCGCTCGGTCCAGCAGTGGCGGATCAGCACCGTATCGCCCTCCACCGACACCGTCGACGGCGCCACTTCCAGCAGTTCCGCCAGGCAGGCCGGATCGAACTTGCCCAGGGGAAAGCGGAAATCGGCGAACTCCTGGGTATCGGCCATGCGCCCTACCCGGTCGACGCTTTTCACCAGGCGGTACTTCTCGATCACCGTGGCGCGGTCAACGTTTTTCGACGGCGAGAAGCGGTCCTTGATGATCTTGAACACGGTGTTGAAGCCCGGCAGGGTGAACACGCTCATGACCATGCCGCGCACGCCCGGGGCCATGATGAACTGGTCGTCGGTGTTGGCCAGGTGGTTGATCAGCGCCCGGTAGAACTCGGACTTGCCGTGCTTGTAGAAACCGATGGAGGTGTACAGCTCGGCGATATTCTTGCCCGGCAGGATGCGTTTGAGGAAACCGATGAACTCCGCCGGCACCGGCACGTCGACCATGAAATAGGAACGGGTGAAGGAAAAGATGATCGACACATCGGCTTCGTCGGTGATCAGCGCATCGATCTGGATGCCCCGCCCTTCGCGGTGCAGCAGCGGAATCACCAGCGGCCACTGCTCGTCGTGGGTGTAGATGCGCCCCACCAGGTAGGCGCCCTTGTTACGGTACAGCACCGAGGAAAACAGCTCCACCGCCAGCTCCGGGTCCTTGCACACCCAGTCCGGCAGGTTCTCCCGCAGCTGCGACTCCAGGCGCCGCAGGTCGCCGGGCAGGTCGGCATAGGCCTCGCTGAAGCTGTAGTCGACGAAGATCTGTTCGAGCATCGTCGACAGATGGCCTTGCGGCCGGTAGGTGCGGGTCTGCGCGGCCCGGGCGCGACGCAGGCTCGGCCGCGTGGTGTGGATGAACATGCAACCGTCGCTGATCAGGTCATGGCTGAACAGGCCGCAGAAGGCCGAGTTGTACCAGGTCTCGGACAACTCATCGTCGAAGCGCAGGTCGATCAGGCTGATATAGGCGCTCTTCACCAGCGGCCACTGATTGACGTCGAGCAGGGTCTCCAGGTCGAAGGCCGTGCGCAGCCGCTGCACGGTCTCGCTGACCTTTTCCTCATACAGGTTGATCCGTGCCGCCGAGGCGGTCTGCGCCTCCTGCCACTGCGCCTGCTCGAAGCGCGCCCGGGCACCGTCGGTGATCTGGCGAAAGTGCTCGCGGTAATCGTCGAAGCCATCGAGGATCGTTCGAGCGATATCGGCGGCGGGCCATTTCTGCGGCATGGTGAGACCTCTGCGGGAATTCGGAAAGGCCTGAGCTTAGCCAGTGAACCGGGTGCAGGAGAAGTGCAATTTTTCCGCGGATGGCGAAGGATCCCGTCAATTCAACCGCAAGATAGCGATTGCTCGCGCCCCGTCTCTCGGCAACACTCTCGCCCTGCCGAAAAAAGGGCCGTTGCAAGGGCCATCAAAGGAGTTGCCCCGTGAGACTTGTCGATACCCTACGTTTGTTGTCCCTGGCCGCGATCTGGGGCGCGAGTTTTCTGTTCATGCGCATCATCGCTCCAGTGATCGGCAGCATTCCCACGGCCTTCTTTCGTGTCTCCATCGCCGCCACCGGCCTGCTGGTGATCCTCGCGCTGATGCGCATCAGCTGGGACTTCCAGGGCAAGTTCAAGACCGTGCTGCTGCTCGGCGTGATCAACTCCGGCATCCCCGCCACCATGTATTCGGTGGCGGCCCTGGTGCTGCCGGCCGGTTATTCGGCGATCTTCAATGCCACCACACCCTTGATGGGCGTGCTGATCGGTGGGCTGTTCTTCCACGAGAAACTGACCCCGACAAAAATCGCCGGGGTCAGCCTGGGCCTGTTCGGCGTGGGCATCCTGACCCGCGCCGGCCCCATGACATTCGACCTGGAACTGCTGCTGGGCGCACTGGCCTGCCTGCTTGCCACCACCTGCTACGGCTTCGCCGGTTTCCTCGCGCGGCGCTGGCTGGACCAGGCCGGCGGCCTCGACAGTCGCCTCTCGGCCCTGGGCAGCATGCTCGGCGCCAGCCTGTTCCTGCTGCCGATTTTCGCCTACAGCGCCATCAGCCAGCCGCCCGCCAGCTGGGGCGGCTGGAGCGTCTGGCTGTCGTTGCTGGGCCTGGGGCTGGCCTGCACCGCCTTTGCCTACATCCTGTATTTCCGCCTGCTGAGCTCGATCGGCCC
Source organism: Pseudomonas sp. GW460-12-10-14-TSB1 (assembly GCF_017349775.1). Lineage (NCBI taxonomy): Bacteria > Pseudomonadati > Pseudomonadota > Gammaproteobacteria > Pseudomonadales > Pseudomonadaceae > Pseudomonas > Pseudomonas sp. GW460-12-10-14-TSB1. The sequence goes on along the minus strand of NZ_JACNAC010000068.1, from coordinate 21,938 downwards.
GGTCAAGTCCATGACCGTGACCTTCATGATCCCGCCGTTCGGGGTGTTGTGGGGTGCGTTGCTGCTGGACGAGCCGCTGTCCATGGCCCACCTGTATGGCGGCGTGCTGATCGCCGCGGCCTTGTGGCTGGTACTCAAACCGGGAGCCCGGGTCGCCTCGCCCCAGGAACTGGCGGATCGCTGATCGCGTCGACTCACCCGACATCGCGAGTGGCCCTGCCTGAAACAGGGCGCGCTCGCCACGTGCACGGCAGTTTCGATCGGATTTGAACGGAACCGAACTGAATATTGGATGGCGCAACTTCTGCCCTTCGGCAAAAAAACAAAACAATAAAGAACCACCGCCTTCCACAAAAAACAAATAACGCCCTCCCAATAAAATCTCCCCTCTAAAACAAAAAATCACTCCCCCCGCCGCGTTTACTTTTACAACCCTCTTTTACGCCCCTCGACCAAAACCCATAAAACTTGAATAGAACTCCCTAAAAAAGCCAGCTCCAGACGTTTCCACCACCAACAGCAATGAACTAACCATAACTAACAAGGATTATTCTCGACCATCACAAAGATATTTCTGAAAAGTTTCAAAAAAGTTCTCAACCTCTCTCCCTACGTATATTCCCGCCTTCTTCTTTATTAAGTTACCGGCCCTCTCGCAACTTTCCGGACAACTTGATCAGCCATTCAACGCCTATGAACAAACCACTCAGGCCGCACTGTTACAGCAGCGACCCTATTGCACTTCATAGCCCAAAAACTCCGCTCCCGGCCAGGAAGCATCTCGCGCCTCTGTGCAGCCTTCGAACGCTTTAACCCTCGGCGCGCGCCGCTGATCCCTAGCGCACTCGACGCCATTTCCACCCCTCCGACCACACAGGCACCGCCTTGGAAAAGAAGACCATGACACCCCACAGTTTCAGACCCTCCAGCACCGCGCTCGCCGTCGCCCTGGCGTTGAGTTCCTTCGCCCCGGCCGTACTCGCCACGACGAACTGGACCGGAGACGCCCATCACATTGCCTATGACCAGGATGGCAATCCCTATCGCGTCGACGACAGCAACGCCTGGGAAAACAGCGGCAACTGGAGCAACGGCGCTCCCGCCAGCAATGAGGCGGTCAACATCGATCGCCCCCTCGCCGGGCGCAACAACCAGGTCGCACAACTGGACAGCGCGCGAACGGTCGGCAGCCTGAACCTTGGCACCGTCAACAATGGCCTGGGCCAGTTGAATGTCGGTGGCAGCGGCAAGCTGAACGTCGGTGACGGCTTCACCCTGGGCACCGTACAGGGCGCCACGGGCAAGGCCACCTTCAACAACGGCGCGACCTTGGACACCGGCGGCGACCTGATCGTCGGCAAAGGCGGCTCCGCCGACCTGACCCTCAAAGGCGGCGCCAAGGCCCGCTCCCAGGGCGACACCCTGATCGGCGCCGAGCGTGGCGCGAACGGCACCCTCATCGCCGACGGCGGGTCGACGCTGACCAGCGACAAGCGGCTGGTGGTCGGCGGCGCCGGCAATGGCACCCTCGAGGTCAAGAACGGCAGTCAGGTAAACAGCCAGGACAGCATCATCGCCGCCGAGTTGGGCGCCAACGGCACAGCCAGCCTCTATGGCGCGGGCAGCCTCTGGAAAACCCTTGGCGACATGACCGTGGGCCAGGCCGGCAACGGCTCGCTGCTGCTCACCAACGGCGCCAAGGTGCAGACTGCTGGCAGCACCGTCCTCGGTGCGCTCAGAGGTGGCAGCGGTACGGTCAGCGTCGACAACGGCACGCTGTCCACCGACAAGACCCTGATCGTCGGCGGCGCCGGTAACGGCACCCTGCAGGTCAAGAACGGCGGCCAGGTAACCAGCCAGGACAGCACCATCGCCGCCGACCTGGGTGCCAATGGCAGCGCCAGCCTCAATGGCGCGGGCAGTCTCTGGAAGACCCTCGGCGACATGATCGTGGGCCAGGCCGGCAACGGCTCGCTGTCGCTCACCAACGGCGCCAAGGTGCAGAACGGTGGAAACACTGTCCTCGGCGCACAAAAAGGCTCGAATGGTTCGGTCAGCGTCGACAACAGCACACTGTCCACCGACAAGACCCTGATCGTCGGCGGCGTCGGCAACGGTGCCCTGGAGATCAAGAATGGCGGTCAGGTAGAGAGTCAGGACGGCATCATCGGTGCCAACCAGGGCGCCAGTGGCAGCGCCAGCGTCGATGGCGCGGGCAGCCTGTGGGAAACCCTCGGCGACATGATCCTGGGCCAGGGCGGCAACGCCAGCCTGGTGCTCGCCAACCAGGGCGTGGCCAAAGTCGGCGGTGGCACCTTGCGGATCGCCGCCGACAGCACCTCCAACGCAGCGCTTTATGTGGGAGCGACCAGCGACAAGGCCGCCGACGCCAAGGGCGCAGGCCGGCTGGAAGCCAAACGCGTGGTCTTCGGCCAGGGCCAGGGCCTGGTCCAGTTCAACCACAGCGACCGCGACTACCAGTTCGATGCCGGCTTCGAAGGCCAGGGCCGCATCAATCACATCGCCGGGCAAACCGTATTCAACGGTGACTCCAGCCGCTTCACCGGCCAGTTGAATGTCAAGGGCGGCGAACTGCTGCTGAACAACCGCATGGCCGGGCAAGTGCAGGTCGACAAGAATGCCAGCCTGCACATCGGTGCCTTCAACGGCAGCCAAGGCGAAGTGCTCAGTGATATCGGCAACGATGGCCAGGTAGTGTTCGACCGCAACAACCAGTACCAGTACGACCACGTCATCCACGGCAGCGGCTCGGTCGAGCAGCGTGGCACGGGCAGCACCCTGCTCACCGGCGAAAACACCTACAAGGGCGGCACGCTGATCAGCAACGGCACCCTGCAACTAGGTGCCGGCGCGAACGGCGGCAACAGCGGTTCGATCCTCGGCGACGTGCAGATCGACGCACCCGGCAGCCTGGTGTTCAACCGAGCCAACGGCTACACCTTCGGCGGCGCCCTCTCCGGCACCGGTACGCTCTATAAGCGCGGTGCCGGGCGCACCGAGCTGAGCGGCGACAGCTCCGCCTTCCACGGCCGTAGCCATGTCGATTCGGGCATCCTGGCCGTCAATGGCAAGCTCGGCGGCTCGACCGATGTTCATGACGGCGCGACCCTGGCCGGCAATGGCCAGGTCGGCAACGTCACCCTGCACAAAGGCGCGACCATCGCCCCCGGCAACTCCATCGGCACCCTGAGCCTGACCGGCGATCTCGACCAGCACAGCGGTTCGACCTTCCATGCCGAACTGCTGAGCACCGGGGCCAACGACCGGCTGCTGGTGAACGGCGCGGCGCGGCTCGAGGACGGCAGCATCATCAAGGCGGACAAACTCGACAGCAAACGCTACGAGCTGGACCGTCGTTACCTGGTGCTCGCCACCCAGCAGGGCCTGAGCGGTCGTTACCAGCTGACGGGCGATACCTGGGTATCGACCTTCTATGACCTGGTGGACAACTACGACAGCCACAACGCCTACCTGGATGTGCAACAGACACGCCTGTTCCAGGAAGCCGCCTTCACCCGCAACCAGCGGGCCACAGCCACCGCGGCCCAAAGCCTGAAAGGTGCGGCCGTGCCGGCGCTGACGCCGCCGGTGCACAACAAGCTGTTCGAGGCCATCGCCTATCTGCCCGATGACCACCAGGCGCGGGATGCCTTCGATCAGCTGTCCGGCGAGTTCCACAACTCCAGCCGCTCGGCGCTGATCCAGGACAGCCGCCTGGTGCGCGACGCCGCGAACAGCCGCCTGCGCTCGGCGACTGTCGCCCAGGAGCGTGACACCGCGAGCGACGCGCACTCCGGCCTGACCCCGTGGATCACCACGCTGGGCAACTGGGGCGAGGTCAAGGGCGACAGCAATACCGCCACCCTGCGCAGCGACACCAAGGGCTTGCTCACCGGTGTCGATACCGCGGTCGGTGACAGCGGCCATATCGGCGTGCTGACCGGCTACAGCCGTACCGAACTCAAGAGCGCGTCACGCGACTCCTCAAGCGACAACGACAACATCCACCTGGGTGTCTATGGCGGGGCACAGGCCGGCGGGTTCGACCTGCGCGGCGGCATGGCGTACACCTGGAGCCGGATCGACGCCAAGCGTTCGGTGAACTTCGCCGGCTACAGCGACCACCTGAAGTCCAAGCATGACGCCAACACCCTGCAAGCCTTCGGCGAACTGGGCCGGCGTTTCGACCTCAGCCCTTCGGTACAGCTGGAACCCTTCGCCAACCTGGCCTATGTGCAGGTCAAGAGCGAAGGCTTCAAGGAGCGTGGCGGCCCGGCGGCCCTGCGCGCCAAGCACGCGTCGGACGAGCAGACGTTCTCCACCCTGGGCCTGCGCGCCAGCGCCGACAAGCAGCTGGACAACGGCAAGTTGCTCACCCTGTTCGGCAGCGCCGGCTGGAAACACGCCCTGGGCAGCAACACACCGTCCAACACCTACCGTTTCGACGGCAGCGACGCGTTCCGCACCGAAGGCGCAGCTTACTCGCGCAACAGCGCGGTCGTCGAAGCTGGGGTGGAAACCCGGGTGACTCCCGAGCTGAGCCTGGGCGCCGCCTACAGCGGGCAACTGGGCAGCGGTGCCAGCGAACACGGCCTGCGCCTGAACGCCAGCTACCGCTTCTGACCCCGCCCTGATCACACAGCGACGGCCCCGCCGCTGCGTATTGTGGATTGACCGGCAAGGCACGCTTGCCGGTCTTTTTTTGCCCTTGGCCAGGGCATGCCTCCAGCAGCAATGGAGGTATCCGTGACTGCCATTCAATACCCGGCGCGCTGGCGCCGGGCATTGGCCTATACCTGTGTCATGGCGACGTCAGGGTAATCAGGTAGGTCCCCGAGTTCACCGGTTTCCCCGCGCCATCGACCAGCGCATATTGCTGATCGTAGTAGCGCCCTTCCTTGCCGCTGTCCGTCACCAGCTTGACGTTGACCGGCGACTGGCCAATGGCCGTCACCGTGCTCGACGGACCGACACCCTGCACCCGGATGTCATTGCCCCGCGACAGTTGCGGGCACTGGCGCAGGCTCAATACGGCCCCGCCATTGGCAGTCGAGCTTGGCGTGCAAGGTTCCTCGACGATGCTGCCGTGAAAATAAATCGTTCCCTGAATGCTTTGAGGGGCTGCGGAACAGATTCCACTCAAGCCTAGAAACATGCCGACACCTGCCAAAACCAGCTTGCTACTCATTCTGACTATCTCCATTGGGCCTGAAGAGTATGTCGTCAGTGTAGAAGTAATCTTTAATTTTTAAGGTTTTTCCTATTCCCAAATCTGCAGCAAATAGGGTAAAAGAGAATGCAATTTAATAGCAATGAGCCATCATTGCTATCGGCCAGTCCTGGCCAATCTGAAGGGGGCGCCCCAGGCAAAAAAAGCGCAGCCCTCGCTCAAGTCGAAAGCTGCGCCCGACGCTCATCATTCAGCTGTTTTTGCGGAACACGAACACCAGCCCGACGATGATCAACAGCATGCCGAGCACACTCAGCAGCGCCAGCCGGTTACCGAAGAACAGGTAGTCCATCACGGCCGTCACCGCCGGCACCAGGTAGAACAGGCTGGTGACATTCACCAGATTGCCCCGGGCGATCAGCCGGTACAGCAGCAAGGTCGCCAGCACCGAAACCACCAGCCCCATCCACAGCGCCGGGACAATAAAGCCGACGCTATGTTCGAAGTGGAACGGCTGGAACGGCACGAACAGCGCGCACAACAACAGCCCGGCCAGGTATTGCACCGGCAAGGTGCCCAGCGGGTTGTCGCTGATGCGCTTCTGCATGATCGAGCCCAGGGTCATGCTCACCAAGGCCAACAGGCCGAAGAGCATCCCAGCCAGCGACATACCGGCCAGGCCGATACCCTGGTACACCACCATGATCAACCCGGCCAGGCCCAGCGCCAGGCCGAACATCCGGCTCCAGGAACGCTGACGCTCCATGATCACCACGGTGAGGATCGGCTGCACCCCCATGATGGTGGCCATCACTCCGGGGGTGACCTTCAGGTCCAGGGCCAGCAGGTAGAAGATCTGGTAGGCCCCCAGCAACACCAGCCCAGTGGCCACCGCGTACAGCATCGGCTTGCGCCCGCGGGGCAACCGCAGCTTGAGCAGGGGAATCAACAGCACCAACCCGCACAGGGCGATGGCGAAACGGAACAGCAGGAAGGCAAAGGGCGAGGCATGGGCCAGGCCCCATTTGGAGAAGATCGCGCCGCTGCTCCAGAGCAGGACGAACAGGCTCGTGGAAGCCGCCGCAAGTGCGGACTTTTTTGCTATGAGCAACATGAATACCACCTGTAATCAGGCAAATAGCCAACTCAGCCGAGGCTGAAATTCAGTAGTTTTTTCTGGCGGGCACGGGCAACAGCAGAGGTTGCTGATCAGCCCCGTACGACAACGCCTGGCGGTGATACGACGGCGCACACCGGCGTGCTACTGACAGGTGGGGGGTAATGACTGATCTGCACAGGCTGCTGGTTCCCGCACGGCACGACGCCAGCGTTGACCGCTGAATCGACTACCGCGCTGCTGAGGGAATGAGGCATGTGCTGATCTTTCTGAAGAGGAAGGTGAATCTTCTGATACACCGGGCGCCGACTATAACCAGCGCCCGATATTCATTGCAACGCCTTATCCGAACAGCCAGTAACCCAGGGCGGTCAGGACCACTACCGCCAGCACCGGACGCATGACGCGATAGAGCTTCGGATTGCGGCGTTTCCATTGCTTGACCACGCCGCTGATGCGGTCGCTGAAACGCTTGCTCCAGGCATAAGCCTGGTTGATCCCGCCGACGCGCTCGTCGTCGAGGTTCTGCGGCGCGGTGGCACGCCCCAGCCAGCCGCTGATCCAGCGGTTGACGCGGGTCATCAGCGGGTTGCTCAGCGGACGCTCGATGTCGCAGAACAGGATGACCCGGGTCTTGTCGGTTTCGTTTTTCACCCAGTGCACGTAGGTTTCGTCGAACATCACGTCTTCGCCATCGCGCCAGGCGTAGACCTGGCCGTCGACGAAAATCCGGCAGTCGTCGGAGTTCGGCGTGGACAGGCCCAGGTGATAACGCAGGGAACCGGCGAACGGATCGCGGTGCGGGTTCAGGTGGCTGCCACCGGGCAGCAGGGCGAACATCGCGCCCTTGACGTTGGGAATGCGGCTGACCAGCTCAACGGTCTTCGGGCACAGCGTTTCGGCCGATGGCAGGGGTTTGTCGTACCACTTGAGGTAGAAACGCTTCCAGCCTTTCTTGAAGAACGAACCGAAACCGGCATCGTTGTTCTTCTCGGCGGCGCGGATGTAACCCTCGTCGAACAGGTGCATGGCTTCGTCGCGGATCACTTCCCAGTTGTCCTTGAGCACATCCAGCTCGGGAAACTTGCTGCGGTCCAGGTAGGGCTTGGAAGGCACGCCGGAAAACAGGTACATCAAGGCGTTATAGGGTGCGAACAGCGCCGAATGGTTGACGAACTGACGCAGCACCGGCAGTCGAGCCTTACCGCGTAAATGCACGTAGAGAGTACTGCCGATGAATAGCAGCAACACCGCGGACTTGGCGGCAAACGAAAGGCTCATGCAATATCTCCTTGAAATAATTACCAGCGGGGCAGCATTCATCCGGCATGGCAGCCGGCCATCATAAACACTCCTGGCCCCTGGAAAAACCCGCACAAACCGACAAACAGTGTTAACAGTCGTGCAATAAAACGCTAATTAACATAAGTCACCTGAACGCCAGCTGATGCATGTCAGCACAATTGCACTGTGCCCTGCACACCGCAGCCGCCGTACCTTCGATCGCCGGCAAGCCGGCTCCGGCGATCACCTTCCCTTGGGTCTTACTGCTGGTTCTCCTGCTCGGTGAACAGGTCGCTGAACAGCATGCTCGACAGATAACGTTCACCCGAATCCGGCAGCACCACCACTATGGTCTTGCCTTGCATCTCGGGGGTTTCCGCCAGGCGCACCGCCACCGCCATCGCCGCGCCGCAGGAGATGCCACACAGAATCCCCTCCTCCTGCATCAGGCGTAGGGCCATGGCCTTGGACTCCTCGTCGCTCACCAGCTCGACCCGGTCGACCATCGACAGGTCGAGGTTGCTCGGCACAAAACCGGCACCGATGCCCTGGATCTTGTGCGGGCTGGGCTTGATCTCCTCGCCGGCCAGTTTCTGGGTGATCACCGGCGAGACGCTCGGTTCCACCGCCACCGACAGGATAGGTTTGCCCTGGGTCTTCTTGATGTAGCGGGAAACCCCAGTGATGGTGCCACCGGTGCCGACGCCGGCCACCAGCACGTCCACGGCGCCATCGGTGTCATTCCAGATTTCCGGACCGGTGGTTTTCTCGTGGATCGCCGGGTTGGCCGGGTTATCGAACTGCTGCGGCATGAAGTATTTGTCAGGGTCGCTGGCGAGGATTTGCGCGGCCTTTTCGATCGCCCCTTTCATCCCCTTGGCCGGCTCGGTCAGCACCAGCTCGGCCCCCAGGGCCTTGAGCACCTTGCGCCGCTCGATGCTCATCGACGCCGGCATGGTCAGGACCAACTTATAGCCACGGGCCGCGGCGACGAACGCCAGGCCGATGCCGGTGTTACCCGAGGTCGGCTCGATGATGGTCATGCCCGGCTTGAGTTTGCCGCTGCTTTCCGCGTCCCAGATCATGTTCGCGCCGATCCGGCACTTCACCGAATAACCCGGGTTGCGCCCTTCGATCTTGGCCAGGATGGTGACGCCGCGGGGCGCGATGCGGTTGATCTGCACCAGCGGCGTATTGCCAATGGAATGGGCGTTGTCGACGAAAATGCGGCTCATGGCTGGGTCCTTGTACAGCGTGAAAGGAAGTCTCCAAGGGTATGCCTCGCACCCATGAGCGTCCAGTCGGGACGAACGACTGCGCTGCCGGGGAGTCAATCGCTATAAGGCATACGGCTGGAGATTCATGCTCATGAAACGTCGCTACAGCTGGCCCCTGTGGACCCTCGCCGGGGTACTGGTGCTGCTGGTCGCCCTGCACATCGCCCTGCCCTATCTGGTGCGCGACTATCTCAATGACCGGCTCGCCAACATGGGCGACTACCGCGGCCAGATCACCGACGTCGACCTGGCCCTGTGGCGCGGCGCCTACCGGATCAACGGCCTGAAGATCGTCAAGGTCGACGGCAAGGTGCCAGTACCCTTCGTCAATGCACCGCTGGTCGATCTGTCGGTGAGCTGGCATTCCCTGTGGTACGACCACGCGGTGGTGGCCGAGGTGCAGTTCGTCGGGCCGCAGGTCAACTTCGTCGACGGCGGCGCCAACAAACAGAACTCGCAAACCGGTGAAGGCACCGACTGGCGGGCTCAACTGAACAAACTGCTGCCCATCACCCTCAACGAAGTACAGGTCAGCGACGGCAAGATCAGTTTCCGTAACTTCAACTCCAAACCGCCGGTGAACATGAGCGCCACCCAGGTCAACGCCAGTGCCTACAACCTGACCAACGTGGTCGATACCCAAGGCAAACGCGACGCCCGCCTCGAAGGCAAGGCCCTGCTGCTGGGCCATGCGCCCCTGGAGACCAACGCCACCTTCGACCCGCTGAGCGACTTCCAGGACTTCGCGTTCCGCCTGCGCGTGCAGGATATCGAACTCAAGCGCTTGAACGACTTCGCCGCCGCCTATGGCAAATTCGACTTCAACGCCGGCCACGGTGACCTGGTGATCGAAGCCGAGGCCAACAAGGGCCAGCTCACCGGCTACATCAAGCCGCTGCTGCGCGATGTCGATGTGTTCAACTGGCAGCAGGATGTCGAGAACAAGGACAAGGGAATATTCCGCTCGATCTGGGAAGCCCTGGTGGGCGCCAGCGAAACCCTGCTGAAAAACCAGGGAAAAAACCAGTTCGCCACCCGGGTCGAACTCAAAGGCAGCGTACATCAGCGTGATGTCAGCGCATTCCAGGCTTTTTTGCAGATTTTACGCAACGGCTTCATCGAGGCCTTCAACGCCCAGTATGAGCGCCCCAAGCCATCCGCTGACTGAGTCACCATGTGACGCCCCATTCAGAGACTGAATGGGGCGTCTGCGTTCACAGTCGACCGGGCGGCGCGCTATAGTCGGCCATCGTGTTTTATTCTTCCGACCTGCTCAATGCACGTCGGCGTTACCGTTCGAGGAATTGCAGATGAAGTTCGAAGGCACCAGCGCGTACGTCGCCACCGATGACCTGAAGCTGGCAGTCAATGCTGCCATCACCCTGGAGCGGCCGCTGCTGGTCAAGGGCGAACCTGGTACCGGCAAGACCATGCTCGCCGAGCAACTGGCCGAGTCCTTCGGTGCCAAGCTGATCACCTGGCACATCAAGTCCACCACCAAGGCCCACCAGGGCCTGTACGAGTACGACGCGGTGAGCCGCCTGCGCGATTCGCAACTGGGCGTGGACAAGGTGCATGACATCCGCAACTACCTGAAGAAAGGCAAGCTGTGGGAGGCCTTCGAATCCGAGGAACGGGTGATCCTGCTGATCGACGAAATCGACAAGGCCGACATCGAGTTCCCCAACGACCTGTTGCAGGAGCTCGACAAGATGGAGTTCTACGTCTACGAAATCGACGAGACCATCAAGGCCAAGCAGCGCCCGATCATCATCATTACCTCCAACAACGAGAAAGAGCTGCCGGACGCCTTCCTGCGCCGCTGTTTCTTCCATTACATCGCCTTCCCCGACCGCACCACCCTGCAGAAGATCGTCGACGTGCACTACCCGGACATCAAGAAGGACCTGGTCAGCGAGGCGCTGGACGTGTTCTTCGACGTGCGCAAGGTGCCGGGCCTGAAGAAGAAGCCTTCGACCTCCGAGCTGGTGGACTGGCTCAAGCTGCTGATGGCCGACAACATCGGCGAAGCGGTGCTGCGCGAACGCGATCCGACCAAGGCCATTCCGCCGCTGGCCGGCGCCCTGGTGAAGAACGAGCAAGATGTGCAGTTGTTGGAACGTCTGGCGTTCATGAGCCGTCGTGGCACCCGCTGAGAGGGCATTGTCATGCTGCTCAACCTGTTCAATGAAATGCGTGCCGCCAAGGTTCCGGTGTCGGTGCGCGAGCTGCTCGACCTGATCAACGCGCTCAAGCAGCGCGTGACCTTCGCCGACATGGACGAGTTCTACTACCTGTCCCGGGCGATCCTGGTGAAGGACGAGCGGCACTTCGACAAGTTCGACCGCGCGTTCGGCGCCTACTTCAACGGCCTGGAAAAACTCGACGACCACCTGCAGGCGCTGATCCCCGAGGATTGGCTGCGCAAGGAGTTCGAGCGCTCGCTGACCGATGAGGAACGGGCGCAGATCCAGTCCCTCGGCGGCCTGGACAAGCTGATCGAAGAGTTCAAGAAACGCCTGGAAGAACAGAAGGAACGCCACGCCGGCGGTAACAAGTGGATTGGCACCGGCGGCACCAGCCCCTTCGGTTCCGGCGGCTTCAACCCCGAAGGCATCCGCGTCGGCGACGCCGGCAAGCGCCAGGGCAAGGCGGTCAAGGTCTGGGACCAGCGCGAGTACAAGAACCTCGACGACTCGGTGGAACTGGGTACCCGCAACATCAAGGTGGCCCTGCGCCGCCTGCGCAAATTCGCCCGCCAGGGCGCGGCGGACGAGTTGGACATCGACGGCACCATCGACCACACCGCCCGCGACGCCGGCCTGCTGAACATCCAGATGCGCCCTGAGCGGCGCAACAGCATCAAGCTGCTGTTGCTGTTCGATATCGGCGGCTCGATGGATGCCCACGTGAAGATCTGCGAGGAGCTGTTCTCGGCCTGCAAGACCGAGTTCAAGCACCTGGAGTACTACTACTTCCACAACTTCATCTATGAGTCGGTGTGGAAGAACAACCTGCGCCGCGGCTCGGAACGCACCTCGACCCAGGACGTGCTGCACAAGTACGGCGCCGACTACAAAGTGATCTTCGTTGGCGACGCCGCCATGGCGCCTTACGAAATCACCCAGGCCGGCGGCAGCGTCGAGCACTGGAACGAAGAAGCCGGTTATGTGTGGATGCAGCGTTTCATGGAGAAGTACAAGAAGCTCATCTGGATCAACCCCTACCCGAAAGACACCTGGGGCTACACCGCCTCGACCAACATCGTGCGCGAGCTGATCGAAGACCAGATGTACCCGCTGACCTTGCGTGGGCTGGAAGAAGGGATGCGGTTTCTCTCGAAATGATGGGCGCTGGCCGATCTGGCGTTATCGCGGGCAAGCCTCGCTCCTACAGGTACCTGTTGTTCGCGAGAGGAGCGAGCAACAGGTAGGAGCGAGCGGGCGGCGATCCGACTTGCCCGCGATACCTTTTGCGCCCTACACGAACCGCTGCAAAAACTCGATCTGCTGCCGATACGCCGTCTCCTGCACCACCGGCGTCAGGCGTATCTCGCTGCCCGGCAGGCATTGCGCCAGCCGTGCCAGCGCCAGGGGCGTCAAGGCTCCCAGCCGCGGATACCCGCCAATGGTCTGCCGGTCGTTGAGCAGCACGATCGGCTGGCCGTCCGGCGGCACCTGGATCGCCCCCAGGGGAATGCCCTCGGAAATCATCGGCGCCCCTTGATAACGCAGCTGCGGCCCCAGCAGGCGCATGCCCATGCGGTCGGCGCGGCTGTCCAGGGTCCAGGCGCTGTTGAAGGCATCGAACAGGCTCTGCCCGCTGAACTGGCCGATCTGCGCCCCGAGAATCACCTCCAGCGGCGCCTTCGATTGCAGGTCCGGCAGTTGCTTGCCCGACAGTTCCTTGAGGTTCACCCCCGCCCCGGAATACTCCAGCCGCGCGCCCTCGGCCAGCGGCCGGCCGAAGCCGTCGAGCCCGCCCAGCTCCTCGCGGACCACGCTGGCGCAACTGCCCAGCACCTTAGGCGCGTTGAAACCACCGGGTGCTGCCAGATAGGCTCGCGCCCCCAGGTAGGGCTGAGTGAAACGCAGCCGCTGGCCTTTTTGCAGGATAAAACTGCGCCCCGGGCTGAGCGGACGCTCGTCGATACAGGCCCCCAGGTCGGCGCCCGCCAGCGCCAGTAGGCACAGCTCCTCGGCCACCACGCTGAAACCGCCCAGGGTGATCTCGATCACCGGCGCATCCAAAGTGTTGCCCAGCAGCCAGTTGGCCCAGGACATCGACACCCAGTCCAGCGCGCCGCCCTGGGTCACGCCCAGGTGCCGCACGCCAAAGCGACCGGCGTCCTGCAACAGGCACAAAGGTGTGCTGGCTTCGATCGTCAGGCGGCTCATGCCGGCACCTCCAGTGGCCTGTCGTCGCCCCCCAGGCGAATGAATTCGGCGTGGTCCACCGCGGCGAAACGCACGCTGTCGCCCGGTTGCATCAGGCTGTAGCCGTCGCGCTCGCGATCGAACAGCCGGCTCGGCGTACGCCCGATCAGGTTCCAGCCACCCGGCGACACCACCGGATAAGCCGCGGTCTGCCGCTCGGCAATACCGACACTACCGGCCGCCACGCGCTTGCGCGGCGTATCCAGGCGCGGCGCGGCCAGCACTTCGTCCACCAGCCCCATAAAGGCGAAACCCGGGGCAAAACCCAGGGCGAACACCTGGTACTCGCGCTCGCTGTGGCAACGAATCACCTCGTTCACCGACAGGCCGCTGCGCCGCGACAACAGGCTCAGCTCCGGGCCGACGCTGAGGTCATACCAGACCGGCAGCACATGGCGCTGGCCGCCGGTGCGCGAGTCCGGAGTCAGGTCGGTCAGCGCCAGATCAATCAGTTCCCGGGCCTGGGACGGGCTCAGGGCCCGCAGGTCGTAGTGCACCATCAGCGTGGTGTAGGACGGCACCAGATCGATCAACTGCCCGCCGAAGGCCGCCCGCAGGCGCTCGCTGGCAGCGAGCATCCACGGCATGTTGGCCTCGGCGATGGCATCGAACAGGCGCACCATCAGGCAGTCGATGGCCACCACTTCAATGCGTATTTTCATGCTGGCAACTGCGCAAGGGCCGCGCGGATACGCTGCACGGCGGCCACCGAACTGGCGTTGTCGCCGTGCACGCACAGGGTATTGGCCTTGAGGTGCAGGTCGCTGCCGTCGCTGGCCAGCAGCGCGTCGCCACGGGCGATGGTCAGGGCCTGGGCAATGATCTTTTCCGGGTCGTGATGCACCGCCCCCGGCAGTTGCCGCGAAACCAGATGGCCGGCGCTGTCGTAGGCGCGGTCGGCGAAGGCTTCGAACCACAGGGTCACGCCGAACTCGTCGCCCAGGGCCTGGGCCGCGCTGTTGTCACGGGTGGCCATCAGCATCAGCGGCAGCTGCCGGTCGTAGGCGGCCACCGCCTGGATCACCGCGCGCAGCTGCGCCGGGTTGGCCATCATGTCGTTGTACATGGCGCCATGGGGTTTGACGTAGCCCACCCGGCTGCCCTGGGCCCGGCAGATGCCGTCGAGGGCGCCGATCTGGTAATGCAGCAGGTCCTGCAGTTCCTGGGCGCCGTAGGCCATGGAGCGACGGCCGAAACCGGCCAGGTCCTGGTACGCCGGATGCGCGCCGATGCGCACGCCATTGGCCAGGGCCAGGCTGACGGTCTTGCGCATGATGCTCGGGTCGCCGGCATGGAAACCGCAGGCGATGTTGGCGCAATCGATAAACGGCATCACCTCGGCATCCAGGCCCATGGTCCAGTTGCCAAAGCTTTCGCCGATGTCGCAATTCAATAACAGGCGGCTCACGGTCAGTGCTCCTGTAGCTTTTGTCGTTTTGGCTGCGGGGATCGCGATGGGATGCCCACAGATTATCAGTTAGCGCGCTTCGAGTTGCTTGCCGCGGGTTTCCGGCAGGCTCAGGGCCGCCAGGACCACGATGCCGTAGGACACGGCGGCGAAGGTGCCGATGGCCGCGCCCAGCGGGATGCGCTGGCTGAGCAAACCGATCAGCAGCGGGAACAATGCCGCCAGCGCCCGGCCGCTGTTGTAGCAGAAGCCCTGGCCCGAACCGCGGATCCGCGTGGGGAACAGCTCGGTCAGGAAGGCGCCCATGCCACTGAAGATCCCCGAGGCGAAGAAGCCCAGGGGGAAGCCCAGCCAGAGCATCACCGCATTGCTCACCGGCATTTGCGTGTACAGCAGGACAATGGTGAAGGAGCCGGCGGCGAACAGGACGAAGTTCTTCTTGCGCCCGAGAATATCGGTCAGATAGGCGCTGATCACATAGCCCACATAGGAACCGAAGATCACCATGGCCAGGTAGCCACCGGTGCTCAACACACTCAAGCCCCGCTCGGTCTTGAGATAGGTCGGCAGCCAGAACGTGATGGCGTAGTAGCCGCCCTGGGCACCGGCCGCGAGCAACGACGCGCGCAGGGTGGTGCTGAGAATGCCGGGGGCGAAAATCTCGTAGAAGCGCGATGGATTGTCAGGCACTTCCCGGGCCCGGGTTTGCCGGTAGACCTCCGGGTCCTTGACCAGGCGACGCACGAAAATCACGAAGATCGCCGGCAGGATGCCCAGTAGGAACAAGGCGCGCCAGGCGTCTTCCGGCGGCAGCAGGGAATACATCAGCGCATAAAGAAGTGCCGTGATGCCCCAGCCCAAGGCCCAGCCGGACTGCACCATGCCCACCGCCTTGCCGCGGTTCTCCGCGCGGATCACTTCGCCGATCAGCACCGCGCCGGCGGTCCACTCGCCGCCGAAACCGAAGCCCATCAGGGTCCGGGCGATCAGCAGTTGCTCGTAGCTCTGCGCCAGGCCACAGAGGAAGGTGAAGAAGGCGAACCAGAGCACAGTGAGTTGCAGGGTGCGCACCCGGCCGATGCGATCGGACAGGATGCCGGCGATCCAGCCCCCCAAGGCGGAGGCCAGCAAGGTGCTGGTGTGGATCAGGCCGGCCTCGGCGGAGCTGATGCCCCACAGGGCAATCAGGGTCGGGATGACGAAGCTGAGCATCTGGGTGTCCATGCCATCCAGGCCGTAACCGGCCTTGCAGCTCCAGAACGTGCGGCGTTCCTGCTGGTTGATGTCGCGGTACCAGTCGAAGGGGCCGGCGCGGCCTTTGGCCTTGCTGGCGGCGAGCGTGTCGGGCGCACTCATGGCAAATCTCCACCTTGGTCTTATTGGTATTGTTCTGGGCCCCGACGACGCTTATCGTGAGACGCAGCGATTCTTGGCGCCCGCGCCCTGCCCCGTCCAACTAATAAAAACCGCCTCCAGACATAAGAAAAGTTGATCGCATGAACCTCAAGTTCCTTGAAACCTTTGTCTGGGTGGCGCGCCTGAAAAGCTTTCGCCTGACCGCCGACAAACTCTTCACCACCCAGGCGTCGATCTCCAGCCGCATCGCCGTGCTCGAGGGCGAACTCGGGGTGAAGCTGTTCCTGCGCGACTCGCGCGGCGTGACCCTGACCCCGGAAGGCCTCAAGGTGCTCGACTATGCCGAGCAGATGATGGACACCATGCAGGCGCTCAAGCAGTCGATCGAGACCCGCTCGAGCAAGGTCGGGCGGATTCGCATCGGCGTCATGGACACGGTGATCCACACCTGGCTCAGCCCCCTGGTGGCGCGGATGATGGACAGCTATCCCCAGGTGGAAATCGAGCTGGTGGCCGACACCTCGCTGAACCTCTGCGACCAGCTGCAAAAAGGCTTTCTCGATCTGGTGCTGCAAACCGACCTGCTGCGCCAGGAGTCCATTCGCAGCCTGGAGCTGGCCAGCCACCCGATGGGCTGGATAGTCGCCAGCCACTCGATCTACAACCGCGAGTACGCCAACCTGGCCGAGCTGGCGCGGGAACGCATCATCACCTACTCGAAGAACTCCCTGCCGCACCAGGAGGTGCTGAGCCTGATGCAGGCCAACGGCGTGAGCGCGCCACGGCTCAACTGCGTGAACTCGGTGTCGGCCATCACCCGCCTGTTGCGCGACGGTTTCGGCATCGGCGCCTTGCCGCCGGTGCTGGTCAGCGAAGAACTGGCGCGCGGCGAACTGACCCTGCTGGCCATCGACCAGCGCCCGCCGAACCTGCAGGTGGTGGTGTCATGGCGGGTGGGTGTCGAGCTGGTGGAAGAGGTGGTGGTGCTGTGCCAGCAGGTGCTGGAGCAATATGCGCGCAAGGTGGGGCCGGACTATATCGTGCTGGCGGGCTGATTCACCGCGAAGGTCTTTGTAGCCGCTGCCGAAGGCTGCGCTCGCCGGCGCAGCCTGCGCGAATCGGTTCGATGAGAGTTTGCGAGCCAGCCATCTTTGCGGTTGCTGCGCAACCGATCGCAGCCTGCGGCAGCGGCTACGGTCACAACCCCTTCAAGTCACGCTCTTCGATCGGCCGGCTCTGGCGCAGGCGCTTGCCGCCGAGCACCACCCAGTCGATCAGGCGATACAGGCATTCCAGGCCGAACGACAGCAGCAAGGCGCCGCTCATGGCCCAGATCATCGCTTCCGGAGTCAGCAGTATCTGGTAGCTGTAGCCGTTCCAGGTTTCCTTGCGGATATCCGGGTCGGCGGCCAGCGCCACTTGCAGCAGACGGATGTACCACGGGCCCTGCATGGCCTGGAACTGCTTGTCCAGGGCGCGCTGGCGAACGAGCAGATTGCCCAGGCTGTCGGCGTCGCTGCGGAACACCGGATCGTCACTGGCCCGATAGTGAGCAACCAGCGCCTGCAGATCGCCCTTGAAGAACTGGTTGGCGGTGCCCTGGAACCCCTGAAGGCCGCCCTGGGCCTCGATCAAATGAGCCTCGACGCGCTTGGCGTAATCGCTGATGAAACCCGGCACCTGGACGCCGACCAACAGGCCCGCCGCAAACAACACCAGCCGCAGATAACTGAGCAACATAGGGGATGTCCTTATTCGGTCTGGCCGTGCAGCACGCATTCACCGCGCCGCCACAGGCTCCATTGGCCCGGCTCGTAGCGAGTCCAGGTTTCGTTTTCGGTCAGGGGTTCGGTGGCGATCACCGTCACCACGTCGTTGGGCGTGGTTTCCGCCTGGAAGTCGACGATCACATCGACGTCCTTCAGGCGGGCCGGGCCAAAGGGCGCGCGGCGGGTGATCTGCGCCAGCTTGGTCGAGCAGTAGCAGAACAGCCAGTCGCCGTCGCTGAGCAGGCAGTTGAACACGCCCTTGCTGCGATATTCGGCGCAGGCGGCCACCAGCGACGGCAACAGCTCTTCCACTTCCACCGGCTCGGGAAAGGCTTCGCGCACCCGATTGAGCAGATCGCAGAAGGCCGCTTCGCTGTCAGTATCGCCCACCGGACGATAGAAGCTGATGGCCGGCTGGAAGTCCGCCAGCTGGCCGTTGTGGGCGAAGCACCAGTTGCGCCCCCACAGCTCGCGCACGAACGGATGGGTATTGGACAGGCAGACCTTGCCGACGTTGGCCTGGCGAATGTGGCCGATCACCACTTCGCTCTTGATCGGGTAGCGCTGCACCAGGTTGGCCACTTCCGACTCGCTGCTCGCCGCCGGGTCCTGGAACAGGCGCAGGCCACGGCCCTCGTAGAAAGCGATGCCCCAGCCGTCGCGATGCGGGCCGGTACGCCCGCCGCGCTGCATCAGCCCGGTAAAGCTGAACACGATATCGGTCGGTACATTGGCGCTCATGCCCAATAACTCACACATGCTCGGACTCTCGCTTCAATGCGGGTTACAGACGCGGCTCGATCCGCGAACGCTGGGGGTTGCTGGGCACGGGCGGGCGGCCATAACGATCGTCGCCGGCGCCGCCGAAAGGCTGGTCGTCCGGCTCTTCGGCACGGGCCGCGGCCTTGGCGGCTTCGGCCTGTTCCTTGCGGGCCTTGGAGGCGCGCTCGATCGGCCAGCGGATCAGGACGAACACCAGGTAGATGCCGAAGGCGATCACGCCGTACATGAACAGGTCGGAGACCGCGCGCCAGGCGTTGTTGCCGACCTTGAACAGCATGTCCAGGGCGGTGATGGCCACGGCCGGGGCGAACATCTCCTTGACCGGGTCGACCACGGTCGGGCTGAACAGCAGCACCGCCACCAACACTCGCAGCGGCTCGCGCAGCCAGCGCCACATCCAGCGGGTCAGGCGCATCCACACCAGCAGGCAGCCCAAGGCGGCGAAGGCGTAAAGCCCCCAAGCGATCAGATAGTCGTTCTCGGTCATGGTGTCCATGGCAAGGCAGGCAAAGAGGCGCTTATGATAACGGCTTTTCGCATGTCAGGCTGCACCGCCGTCTGCCGTGCCCTTAATTGTCACCGCCCCGAGAGCCCTTCATGCCCGTATCCGCCCCCGTCACCAGCGCCCCGATCGCCCGCAAGGCCGAAGGCCCGGACCCGTACGCCTGGCTCCAGGAGCGCGACACCGACGCCGTGTTCGATTACCTGAAGGCCGAAAACAGCTACCAGGAAGCCGCCCTCGCCGACCAGGCCGAGCTGCGCGAAACCCTGTTCCAGGAAATCAAGGGACGGATCCTGGAGACCGACCTGTCCCTGCCCTCCCCCTGGGGCCCGTACCTGTATTACACCCGCACCACCGCCGGCGACGAATACGCCCGGCACTACCGCTGCCCGCGTCCGGCCGACGACAGCCTGAGCGTCGACGAAAGCCAGGAACAGCTGCTGCTGGACCCGAACGAGCTGGCCAACGGCGGCTTCTTCTCCCTCGGCGCCTTCAGCATCAGTCCCGACCACCAGCGCCTGGCCTACAGCCTCGACACCAGCGGCGAAGAGGTCTACACCCTGTTCGTCAAGGAGCTGTCCAGCGGCAAGATCAGCGAGCTGGCGTTCGCCGATTGCGACGGCAGCATGACCTGGGCCAACGACAGCCTGACCCTGTTCTTCGGTGAGCTGGACGACACCCATCGCCCGCACAAGCTTTTCCGCTATCGCCTGGACGGCACCGCCGCCGAAGAGGTGTTCCATGAGCCGGACGGGCGTTTCTTCCTCCATTGCTACCGCTCAAGCTCGGAGAAACAGCTGCTGCTGTCCCTGGGCAGCAAGACCACCAGCGAGGTCTGGGTACTCGACGCCGCGCAGCCGCAGCACGCCTTCACCTGCCTGGCGCCGCGGGTCGAGCACCATGAGTACGACGTCGACCACGGCCTGCTCGACGGCCAGTGGACCTGGTTTATCCGCAGCAACCGCGACGGCATCAACTTCGCCCTCTACCAGGCGCCGGACCAGGGCACGGTGCCAGGTGAAGCCGACTGGCAGAACCTGATCCCCCACAGCGACAGCGTGATGCTCGAAGGCCTGAGCCTGAACGACTCGGCCATGACCCTGAGCCTGCGCGAAGGCGGCCTGCCGATCATCGAGGTGCACCCCGAAGGCCTGCCGGCCTATCGCGTGCAACTGCCGGATGCGGCCTACAGCCTGCATGTGCAGAACAGCCTGGAGTTCGTCAGCCAGCGCATCCGCCTGCGCTACGAAGCGCTGAACCGCCCGGCGCAGATCCGCCAGCTGGAACTGGCCGACGGCGAACAGAAAGTGCTCAAGGAAACCCCGGTACTGGGCGTCTTCGACCCGGATGCCTATGTCAGCCAGCGCCTGTGGGCGACCGCCGCCGACGGCACCCAGGTGCCGATCAGCCTGGTGATCAAGCGCGAAGCCCTGGGCCAACCGGCACCGCTGTACCTCTATGGCTACGGCGCCTACGGCGAAAGCCTCGACCCGTGGTTCTCCCATGCGCGGCTGAGCCTGCTGGAGCGTGGCGTGGCCTTCGCCATCGCCCACGTGCGTGGCGGCGGCGAGCTGGGCGAAGCCTGGTACCGCGCCGGCAAGCAGGAGCACAAGCAGAACACCTTCAGCGACTTCATCGCCTGCGCCGAGCATCTGATCGCCCAGGGCCTGACCACTTCCGAGCAACTGGTCATCAGCGGCGGCAGCGCCGGCGGCCTGTTGATCGGCGCGGTGCTCAACCAGCGCCCGGAACTGTTCAAGGCGGCGATCGCCGAGGTGCCGTTCGTCGATGTGCTCAACACCATGCTCGACCCCGAACTGCCGCTGACCGTCACCGAGTACGACGAATGGGGCAACCCCGAGGAGCCCGAGGTCTACGCGCGGATCAAGGCCTACGCGCCCTACGAGAATGTCGAGGCCAAGGCCTATCCGGCGACCCTGGTGATCGCCGGCTACAACGACAGCCGCGTGCAGTACTGGGAAGCGGCCAAGTGGGTGGCCCGGCTGCGCGCCACCAAGACCGACGACAATCTGCTGCTGCTCAAGACCGAGCTGGGCGCCGGCCACGGCGGCATGAGCGGGCGTTACCAGGGATTGCGTGACGTAGCGCTCGAATATGCATTTGTTTTCAAGATTCTGGGCATTGCCTGAGGAACTCCGGCCGGCGCTCCTGTCTTAACACTGGACCGCCGGTCCCAGGCCATACTGCACCTGCCCGGGACCGCAACAGACACAAGAAAAAGACCGTGACGACATGCCAGAACCCACCTTGTTGAACAACGAAATCCGCGATTGGCTGATGGACTGCGGACTGTTCGATCAACTCTTGCCGGCCGACTTCAACGCCGCCGCCGGCTACTTCAGCATCAGCAGCATCGCCCAGGGCCAGGAAATCTTCCGCGAAGGCGATGCCGGCAGCTTCATGTGCATCATCCATTCCGGCCAGGTGGCGGTGCAGAAGACCAACAGCGAAGGCGTGCGCGTAACCATCGCCACCCTGCGCAGCGGTCGGGCCTTTGGCGAGATGGCGGTGCTCGATGGCGAGCGGCGTTCGGCCAGCTGCGTGGCCGCCAGCGATTGCCGGCTGCTCAACCTGGGCAAGGACTCGCTGGAGAAAATGCTCAACGACGCGCCGAAGATCGCCGCCAAGATCATCCGCGCCCTCGCCGTGTCACTGTCCAAGCGCCTGCGCATGGCCGACGGGCAGCTGCTGTCGCAACAGGTCTAGCCACCCGGTGTCTTGGTTTTCGTCTCGTTCTGCTCCAACCCTGGCAGGGGCTGATCCTTCGGCGGCTTGGGCATGTCGATCGGCGGCA